>JBKJKD010000335.1:0-20349 GCA_046597635.1 Ferruginibacter sp.
GGGTGATGAAAATCTAATAATATGGACCCCGCAAAGTATTGCGGGGCTTTTTTAATATGGTCAGACGGGGACCGTCAGACCATATATGGGAGGACCGTCAGGCCATATATAGGAGGACCGTCAGACCATATATAAAAAACTCTTGCCCTTGCCGGGAGTTATGGGATTTAATTTTAGTTTAGGTAAAATATGAGCAATGGTATGTCGGACAAGAGAGTGACCCCGAATTTCGCCTCGCTCCTCGGGGAAGGCACAATGATGCTGAGCAAAATTTAAAGTTGCCAAAAAAAATCCCCGCTGCAACCGCAACGGGGATTTTTTTATTTAGCATGATGTTCGAATGCTGAGGCTTCTCAGTTACCAGCTTTCATCTTTGACCATATTAGTAACCCATACCGCCCATATCAGGAGCGCCATGGCTATGCGGTGCATCATCTTTTGGTTTGTCTGCAATTACACACTCGGTAGTTAACAACATACCGGCAATAGAAGCAGCATTCTCCAAAGCAACACGACTCACTTTTGTAGGATCAATTACACCAGCTTTGAATAGGTTTTCGTACACTTCAGTTCTAGCATTGAAACCGAAATCGCCCTTACCTTCTTTAATTTTTTGGATAACGATAGATCCATCGATACCAGCGTTAGAAGTCAAGCAACGGATAGGCTCTTCCAAAGCACGACGCACAATGGCCATACCGGTTTGCTCATCTGCTATCTGACCTTTTACTTTAGGCTCAAGGCTTGCTACTGCACGAATGTAAGCTACACCACCACCGGGTACAATGCCTTCTTCTACGGCTGCACGTGTTGCATGCAAGGCATCATCTACCCTGTCTTTCTTTTCTTTCATTTCTACTTCTGTAGCAGCACCCACATACAATACAGCTACACCGCCAGCCAATTTAGCAAGACGCTCTTGTAGTTTTTCTTTATCGTAATCTGAGGTAGTGTTCTCTACCTGAGCTTTAATTTGAATTACTCTTGCAGTAATGTCTTTCTTAACACCTTTACCGCCTACGATGGTAGTGTTGTCTTTGTCGATGGTAACAGACGCTGCCTGCCCAAGATAAGTAAGATCAACATTCTCCAAATTGTAACCTTGCTCTTCGCTTACAACGATACCAGCTGTTAGGATGGCAATGTCAGTCAACATTTCTTTTCTACGATCACCAAAACCCGGAGCTTTTACAGCTGCAACTTTAATAGTACCACGCAGTTTGTTTACCACCAATGTAGCCAATGCTTCCCCCTCAAGATCTTCGGCAATGATTAACAATGGACGGCCACCTTGAGCAACTTTCTCCAGAATATGAAGAATATCTTTCATTGCAGAAATCTTCTTATCATAAATAAGAATGTATGGGTTCTGCAATTCTGTTTGCATTTTTTCGCTGTTGGTTACAAAGTATGGAGATACATAACCACGGTCAAACTGCATACCTTCTACGATGTCTACAGTGGTATCGGTCCCTTTAGCTTCTTCTACAGTGATTACACCCTCTTTACCCACTTTGGCGAACGCTTCGGCAATCAATTTACCAATGGTCTCGTCGTTGTTGGCAGAGATGGTAGCCACCTGCTGAATTTTTTTGCTATCATTTCCGACAGTCTGGCTTTGCTCTTTAAGATTGGCAACTACAAGGCTTACGGCTTTGTCGATACCACGCTTCAGGTCCATTGGGTTTGCACCCGCTGCAACCATTTTCAGGCCTTCGCTGATGATTGATTGTGCTAAAACAGTAGCAGTAGTAGTACCGTCACCTGCAATATCTGCAGTTTTACTAGCCACTTCTTTAACCATTTGTGCACCCATATTTTCAATAGGATCTTCTAATTCAATTTCTTTGGCAACAGTTACACCATCTTTGGTAACTGCTGGTGCGCCAAATTTTTTCTCTATAACCACGTTACGACCTTTTGGGCCAAGAGTAACTTTTACAGCGTTGGCCAATGTGTCCACGCCTTTTTTCATTTTGTTTCTTGCTTCTATATCGAAGTAGATCATTTTAGACATAAATATTCAATTTGAAAATTTGATAATTTGATGATGCGGTAATAGTCAACATATTATTACCACGAGTGGTTAATAATTTACTTATACAATAGCAAGAATATCGCTTTCCCTCATAATCAGGTAGTCTTTACCATCTACTGTAATTTCTGTACCGGCATATTTGCCATATAAAACCTGGTCGCCTGATTTTACAGTTACGGGTTCATCTTTTTTGCCCGGACCAGCAGCCAGTACGGTACCACGTTGTGGTTTTTCTTTAGCAGTATCTGGTATGATAATTCCTCCGGCAGTTTTTTGTTCGGCCGCAGCAGGTTGCACTATTACTCTGTCGTGTAAAGGAGTAACGTTTAACTTTTTTGCCATAATTCTATTTTTTGATTTAATGAAATTTAATAAGCCCTTTTAGGCATGCGAAAGTAGGCTAATTTCGTACCAAAGACCATTAAAAGAATTGTTGACAGATAACCTACACGAATGGCAGTTTTTTCTGGTTGATCTAAGACATTTTTGCACAAATGGATATTAAGTAGCCGTTTACTGCCTCAAAAAAATTTAAACCCTTAATTTTGCCCACTTAATAAAAAAGTTCTTTAGTAATGATAAGCAGAAGAAACATTAGGGTAAAAGTGATGCAGACCTTATACAGCATGGATAGTGTAAGTGGAGAAATGAAACCCGGTGAGCCACAAACTATTCTTAATAAAAAGATAGACCAGAGTGCACAGTTATTTACCTACTTGATTTATTTTATTACTGAAGTGGCCCGCTACGCAGAAAAAGATGCACTTAAAAAGGCGAGTAAACACCTGCCCACTGCTGGCGATCTTTCCGTAAACACTAAAATTTCTGGTAACGAAATATTGTGGAAAATACTGGAGGAGCCCACTTTCAAAGCAAGCATTGCCAATGCTAAACTACACAGCCTTTTGGATATCGAACTGGTAAGAAAAATTTATCAGCTGCTGGTAGAAACTCCCGAATACAAAGAATATATCGAAGAACAGGCAAGAGATAAGAAGAGCGAGAAGAAAATGCTGGACTTTATATTTTGCAACTTGATGCTACCCAACGAAAACTTTATTGCGCATATTGAAGAGCTTTTTATAAACTGGGATGATGATGGAGAAATGATGCAAACCCTCGTGCTGAACTATCTCAACAGGCCTGGACAACAAAGTTTCCACGATATCCTGAGCAAAGAAAAATGGGAGTTTGCCAGGAACCTGCTTGCCACCGTGCAGGAAAAAGAAGCGTATACTTTGGAGCTTATCAAACCAAAACTAAACAACTGGGATGCAGAAAGGATAGCAGCGCTGGATTTAATAATCTTAAGAATGGGTGTGTGTGAATTCCTCTATTTTGAAACCATACCTACTAAAGTTACCATCAACGAATACATTGATCTTGCAAAAGATTATAGTACTGTTCAAAGCGGCCAATTCGTAAATGGGCTGCTGGATAATATTCACAAAGAGCTGATGGCCGGGAATAAAATTGACAAGAAAAGTTTTAAAAATAGTACACTATAAATCAACCATAAATTATTACAAATGTCAAAGGTTTTCATTCTCCTAGCCGGATTTTCCATGGCGATATTAACCAGCTGTGATGTGCGCACGAAAGATAAATTAGCGGGAACTCCCGCAGCTACGGAGGCAGAGACGACTGCTGCTTCAACCACTGTGCAAATGATAGACAGCGTGCACGATTTCGTAAAAGTTGCCGAAGGTGAAATTGTAGAATTCAGCTACCGCTTTAAAAACACCGGCAGTAATCCTCTGATTGTTTCCAACGTATCTGCCAGCTGCGGCTGCACGGTGCCTGAAAAACCGGAAGCTCCCATAAAGCCTGGCGAGACTGGTTTTATAAAAGTAAAGTTCAACAGCGAAGGTCGTGCCGGTGTGGCTCACAAAACGGTGAACG
This sequence comes from Ferruginibacter sp., assembly GCA_046597635.1. Lineage (GTDB taxonomy): Bacteria > Bacteroidota > Bacteroidia > Chitinophagales > Chitinophagaceae > Ferruginibacter. The sequence goes on from JBKJKD010000335.1 coordinate 3,941, forward strand.
TACTGTCTAATGCCTCTCCTGCTTTTCCGGAACTGCTTTTAAAGGGTGAAGTAACTCCTAAAGCCAAACAATAATTTTCTTCATAGCTAACCGCCGGGTTTTCCGGCAAAAAAACAAATCAAAATGCAATTATTAAGTATCTTTTTAATGACACCGGATCCATCTGGAAAAGGCAGTAGTATGAGCACTCTTTTTTTGATGGGAGGAATGATCCTGGTTTTCTATTTCTTTATGATTCGTCCGCAGGCAAAAAAAGCCAAACAACAAAAACAGTACATCACCGACCTTCAAAAAGGTGACAAGATTGTTACCATTGCCGGTATTCACGGCACTATAAACAAAGTGAATGACGACAACACCATTATGTTAGAAACAAGCCCCGGCAGCTATATTAAAATTGAAAAAAGCGCTATCAGTATGGAGTGGAGTGCAGCTTTAAACAAGCCGGTAGCTACTACAGAAGAGAAAAAGTAATTTGTAATTACGAGTTAAGAGTTTAGAATGACGAATGGAGCAAACTTCATTCGTCATTTTGTATTTACGAATCTTGAATGACGATATTCGAATGGCATATTCCGTTCGCTAAAATTTTGAAAGGTCGTAATTCCACATTCCTAATCCGACATTGTACTTCTACATTCGTACTTTCACAGCATGAAAATTGGAATAACAGGCGGCATCGGAAGCGGCAAAAGTACCGTAGCAAAAATTTTTGAGACCTTAGGTGTGCCGGTTTATTATGCCGATGATGCTGCGAAGCGACTCATGAATGAGAACGAGAATTTGCGGGCAGCCATTCAGAAAGAATTTGGTAAAGAGACTTATACTAATACAAAACTCAACCGCTCCTACCTTGCCTCCCTTGTTTTTGGAAATGAAGAGAAGTTGGCACTCCTGAATTCACTTGTTCATCCGTTAACAATTAGGGACTCTGAACAGTGGATGCAAGCCCAGCGTGGACCGTATGCCATCAAAGAAGCGGCGCTTATTTTTGAATCGGATGTGTGGAAAGGGCTCGATAAAGTTATTGGTGTGAGTTCGCCCTATGAACTCCGTTTGCAAAGGGCAATGCAGCGGGATAACATCAGCCAGGATGCGGTGCTTGCCAGAATGGGCAAGCAAATGAATGAGGAAGAAAAAATGAAACGCTGCGATTTTATTATCTATAACGATGAGACACAATTATTGATACCCCAGGTGATAGCCTTGCATGAAAAATTAATCCTACTGGCAGTTTGAGTGTTTGTTTTCCCCACAAATTTTAAAGTCAACCTGCGAGTATCTCCCCGCAGATGTTCACTGTTAAAAGTATGCAGAACGCAGGTGCTCCCTCCTTTTGAGAGAGTGCTTTACAAAGTCTGATTAATTATTATTGCGGTATATCTGCGGTAATCTGCGCTGAATTAAATCTGCGGAAAATCTGCGGGAAAGTTTTACTGCAATCCCTCTAACGCTTTTTTTATTTTCAAAAATCCCTTCTCCAGGTTTTCTACGCTGTTGGCAAATGAAATGCGAATGCAAGTGGGCTCCCCAAAGGCCTTTCCACTAACGGTAGAAACATGCGCATCATTTAATAGATACATGCACAGCTCATCAGCATCCGTAATTACATTTCCGGCTGATGTTTTTTTACCAAAATAGGAATTTACATTCGGAAAAACATAGAAGGCTCCGGCAGGTTCACTGCAAATCAATCCCGGAATTTCTCCTACCAATTCCAAGACCTTTTTACGGCGTTTTTTAAACTCTTCTACCATAGCTTCCGTTGGCTTAAGATCGCCGGTGAGCGCAGTAATAGCTGCCCTTTGGGTGATGGAGCAGGTAGCACTGGTAAACTGCCCTTGTAATTTATCCGCAGCTTTCGCAATAGCCAGTGGAGCTGCCATGTAGCCTAGGCGCCAGCCCGTCATTGCAAACCCTTTGCTTAGGCCGTTGATAATAATGACCCTATCTTTAATGGATTCAAACTGTGCAATACTTTCATGTGTACCTTCAAAAACAATATGCTCATAAATTTCATCGCTCATAATGTATACCTGGGGATGTTTCTCAAAAACCCTGGCCAGGGCAGCCAGTTCTTCTTTGGTGTAAACAGTGCCGGAAGGATTACAAGGCGAAGAAAACATAAACATTTTTGTTTTGTCAGTAAGGGCTTCTTCGAGCTGCGTGGGTGTAATCTTAAATTCTTCTTCGCAAGTTGTTGGTACCAACTTAACAGTACCACCTGCCAGCTTCACAATTTCGCTATAGGTAACCCAGTAAGGAGTTGGAACCACTACTTCATCGCCCGCATCTACCACGGCTAAAACGAGGTTGGCAATGCTTTGTTTAGCACCTGTGCTCACCACTATCTGCTCCGGCGTGTAGCGTACACCGTTATCTCTTAATAATTTTTCGCAAACTGCCTGGCGCAGGTCCAGGTATCCGGACACTGGCGTGTAATGACTAAAGTTTTCGTCTATCGCTTTTTTTGCAGCTTCTTTTATATGTGCTGGCGTATCAAAATCGGGCTCGCCGAGGCTTAGGTCAGTAATGTCAATTCCCTGCGCTCTTAACTCACGGCCGAGCTTTGCCATTTTAAGTGTTTCTGGTTCATTAAACCTGCTTAATAAAGATGATAAAGACATAATTATGAAATTTGGATTGCGCTAAACAGTTATTTATTGTAAGTGAAGATAAGAGAAGACAGATCGGGTTTAAAATTTCTTTTCCTCGTAAGTTCGTGCTGGTAGATGGCCCTGCCAACATTTTTCATAAAAGGAAAACCAGTTTTGTCATAATCGTATTTGTTGTCATTCAAGATTCCGTCTTCGTTACAGTATATGGTGGCAGAAACCATGAACTCAATATTGTTTTCAAAATCTACCACGTAGGCCAAATCTGTCAACTGCCCATAAGCATCCCCTACCTTATTAAAAATTCGGATATTTTTTGGAATGTTTCCTTTTTCTGACCCGTATAAAATAAATTTCACGTAGGCATCGTAATAGCTGCTATCATAAGATGGATAAACGGATTCTGATGGCAACTGAGACATGTATTGCAAAACAAAGCGCCTGTCTTCTTCCGTTAAATTAAAACGTTGCGATGCTGGCACAGCCTCCGGAAAAATCACGCTCGTCAAAACCTGGTTTAGTTCTTCGAGCGTTATCTTATTCTTCTTAGAAAAATCCATAGGTCCAGAAACCAACTTTCCATTACTGTAGTAGCCCTTGCCTAAAAAGTCGTGCCGGCTTGCATACTGTTTTTGATTAAATAGCAATGGCTTACGATAAACGAGGCTGTTGTTGTTGTCATAAAAATTTACCGGGTTGCTGTGACGGTTCTCATCTTCCGTTAAAAAAATATCGAGGCGATGTAGAATTTGCGACTGTTCATATCCTTTTTTATAAAGACTGGCGTTTACGTATTCCTGCCCCAGAAATTCGTAGAGCCTATTGAAGGCATCGTTATCACTAACGAGCAAAATCTTTTTAATGTATTGACCAATAGTCGGCTTACCCTCTGGAGTGTTCGGATCATTAAACACGGGTGTTTGCCCACTGTAGGCTGCCTCCGTTATCATCGTTGTGCTTTTATCAAGACCATTAATTCCAAGCTCATTTAATTTTTCAAGGGCCAGCAGAGCAACGGGAAGTTTTACCGTAGATGCTGGATAAAAGTATGCGTTGTCGTCACGATTGAAATAATGCTTTTTTAATACCGGCTTACCATCACCACTCCTGTTAATCTCGGTGTAGATGATCTGCACATTTTGGTCTTTGCGATGCAACAACAAGCTGTCTAACAAGCCAGGGTATCCTTTAAGTAGCTCTGTAAAAAATGGATCTTCTTTAACCTCTGCCACGGCTACCGTTACAGGCGGTGGCAACACAGGGGGTACCACCAGCCGTTTTGCAGGGCTGCAGGAAGCCAAAATGAGTAAGCCAAAAAGGCCAATTAATAGTAGGTTTTTATTATACATGAAAGCGTCTATTTGAGTGCAAAATGAGCAAATTTTTAAAAAAAACCATCAACCATCTTCAATGGCTTTTTCCCCTATCTTTGCACACTTATAAAAATTTACAAAAGCTAACAAAAGATTTTAAAACATGAGACTGAAAGGTTTAGTTTGGTTTTTCACGATTGCATTGATCCTGATATCCATTTGGGAATTATCTTATACCTGGGTTGTACGCAGCTATGAGGGGAACGTAAGAGCGCAGGCAACCAAGCTTGTTGCCAAACAATCCGCCGGTTTATCGCCTGAAGATAAAGATGCTTTGATTGACGCAAGAACTCAGCGAATTTTAGACAGCACGAAAGAGAAAGTAATTTATCCTTTGTTGGGAACTACTTATCAGAAAGCCAAAGAAGCCGAATTAAATCTTGGGTTAGACTTGCAGGGTGGTATCAGCGTAACCATGGATGTGGCCCTGGATGGTTTATTAAAATCTTTGAGCAACAACTCACAAGATCCGCAGTTACTGAAAGCTATCGCAGCTGCGAAAGTTCAAAAAGTAAACAGTGACGAAAACCTCATCACTCTTTTCAGTACTGAGTATATCAAACAAAACGGTTCAGGTAAATTGGCAGCATTGTTCGCCGGACCTGGTAAAGAGGTTAAAATAACAGATGTAGATAATGCTGTTATCAATAAAATTCAAACTATTGCAAAGGGTGCCATCAACCAAACTTACAAGATTCTTGTAAAGCGTATTGATAAATTCGGTGTTGCGCAACCTACGATTAATCTCAACGAAAATAAAGGTATCATCAACGTAGAGTTGGCTGGCATCAAAGATCCCGAAAGAGTAAGAAAGTTCTTACAATCTAGTGCCAATCTTCAATTCTGGGAAGTTTATCGTATAGATGAATTGGCTCAGTCATTACAATTAGCCGATGCCAATTTGCAAGGCTATTTAAATGGCATCGCTATTGGCGATACATCAAAATTAAAAGACACTACCCTCGCTAAGCAAAACCAGAATCCTTTCTTTAGAGTGATCAATCCAATTGACGTTCAAAAGGATGCCAGCGGAAAACAATATTTTGCTCCCGCTATTGGTAACATTGCGTTGCAGGATACCGCTACATTTTATGCATACATCAACAATGATGTTGTAAAATCTGCCTTGCCGGCAAATGTAAAATTCCTTTTAGGCTTACAGGAAAAAGCAGCCACGGGCAACCAGCGCTTCTTTCCTTTATATGCAGTAAAAACTTTACCGGGTTCTGATAAAGCTCCTCTTGAGGGCGATGCCGTTGAAAACGCAACACAACAGTTCGATCAAATGGGCAAAGCTTCTATTAGCATGCAGATGAACCCAACAGGTACTAAAACCTGGGCACGTTTAACCAGCAAAAATGTTGGTCGCCCGATAGCGATTGCCTTAGATGATATGGTGTACAGTGCGCCAAATGTAAATGGAGCGATCGAAGGTGGAAATTCTGAAATTTCCGGAAACTTTACCGTGGAGCAGGCAAAAGATCTTGCTCAAATTTTAACTTCTGGTAAGCTTGATGCACCCGCAAAAATTGTGGCCGAGCAAGTGGTAGGCCCTACCCTTGGTGCAGAAGCTGTAAGAGGCGGTGCCATGGCTTTTGGAATCGCCTTCCTGGTTATATTTATCTTGATGATTGTTTACTATAACACAGCTGGTTGGGTTGCCAACGCCGCACTTATTCTCAACCTTCTTTTTACTATAGGTATTTTAGCAGCTTTAGGCTTTACTTTAACTGCTGCTGGTATAGCCGGTTTGGTACTTACCATTGGTATGGCTGTAGATACCAACGTTGTTATTTTCGAGAGAATTAAAGATGAGCTGAATAGAGGAAAGTCTTATCAGCAAGCAGTGAACGATGGTTATGCCCGTTCTCTTGCTCCTGTGTTAGATGCCCACGTCACATCTTTGTTAACCGCTATTATTCTTTTGTATTTTGGTCTTGGCCCTGTACTCGGTTTCGCTACTACACAGATCATTGGTATTTTATTATCCCTATTTTGTGGTATCCTTGTTTCTAGATTGATCACAGATTTCTGGACCAACAAAAATCGTCACTTCAATTATTTCACTTCGGTTTCTAGAAATATATTTAAAAATGCCAACTACAAATTTGTAGAGTGGAGGAAGTATGCTTACATCATTTCGGCAATAGTTTTAGTGTTAGGTATTGCATCTTTCTTCAACGGGTTTGAACAAGGGGTAGAATTTAAAGGAGGACGTAGTTATACCGTTCAGTTTGACAACCCGGTTAAAAATGATGACGTAAGAGATGACCTGAAAGCAGTTTTTGGCGATTTCCCTGTTATCAAAACAGTTGGCGACAACAGGCATTTGAACATCACCACTTCTTACAGAATCAATGAAGAAAACGTAGAGACCGATGTAAAGACAAAATTGTTTACCGGACTCAAGAAAGTGTTGCCTGCCAACGCTACCTACGAAAGTTTCTCCAAGGACAACATCCAGGCTTTTCAAACCATTCTACCAAGTATTTCGGATGATTTAAAGAGAGGAGCAGTAAAGGCTACTGTGTTTGCTTTGTTTGCTATCTTCCTGTATATATTTATCAGGTTTAAGGATTGGCGTTACTCTGTGGGTACCATCTTTACTTTGTTGCATGATGTATTGGTAACCTTAATCGTGTTTTCTTTCTTTAAAAACATTGTGCCTTTTCCGTTGGAAATAGATCAGCATTTTATTGCAGCCATCCTTACCGTAATCGGTTTCTCCATGAACGATACGGTGATTGTTTTTGATCGGGTGAGGGAATATAGCCGGGATCTGAAAGGTGCTCCAAAGTCTGAGATCATCAACAAAGCTATTAACCATACGCTTAGTCGTACTATTATGACATCGCTCACCGTGTTTTTAACGCTGTTGATATTGTTCATTTTTGGTGGTGAGGTAACCCGTGGTTTCGCCTTTGCGATGTTGATTGGAGTTATTACAGGTTCTTACTCTTCTATTTTTGTAGGAGCGCCTGTATTGTTAGAATTTGCCAAAGACAAACCCTTGGGTGCAGCGGCCGAAGTTGTTGTGAAGAAAAAAGAAGTTGCCCCCGAACTTTAAATCAAATAAATGTTTTCAACAAAAAACCCATCGATTAGATGGGTTTTTTGTTGCTTAATAAATATCGTTGGAGCATTGATGAGAAAGGTCTTGGCAGTTCTATGACCAGTGATAAACCCTTGAACTTTTGACCTTTAAACCTTTGAACCTTTGAACTTTTGAACCTTTCCCTACACCGCAAAGCTGGTACCACAGCCGCAGGTGCTGCTGGCATTGGGATTATTAAAAGTGAAACCCCGCGAATTTAAACCACCCTGCCAGTCTATTTGCATCCCGGCAAGGTAGAGGTCATGAGAACGGTCTACAATAAAGTGAATGCCATCGACATCGAAAGATTCATCCTTATCGGTCTTGGGTTCAAAATCGAGTACGTAGGTCATGCCACTGCAGCCACCGCCTTTTACTCCTACTCTCAGGAGATTGTTATTGTCAAAATCCGGTTCATTCATCAGTCGCTTTATTTCAGTAATGGCACTTTCTGTGAAAGATACCGGTGCCTTTATGTCTATTTCCATTGTAATTATATTTTTGTAAAAGTACAACGAATTAAAAAACTGAAAGGGCTGTATGGTTTCGAAAAAAGGAATTTATAAATGTAAACCTGTTAATACTTTATGATGCCTATTTTTGCAGCGAAAAATATTTATATGACTCTTATAGCTGTGACGATTTTCCACCTGGTATTTGCAGGTATTTTTATGTTTTTTATTGCCATAGCCTGGCTGCTTGCCGAGTTCAACGGTATGAAAGAAGAAATCAGAATGCGCCTGGGTATCAACAATGAAACTTTAAAACTCAGGTTGCAGGCTTATGAGCGCCTCACCCTTTTTGCAGAAAGGGCTGGGCTGAAAAATTTGGTAAGTCGCTCCTCCTTAAATTCTTTTGGCGAAAGCGCCGCAACATTACATAGCCATCTAGTGAATGAAATAAAGCAGGAGTTTGAATACAATGTGAGCCAGCAAATATATGTGAGCAAGGAAGTATGGAATGCCGTCACTAAGTTGAAAGATCAAAATATTTTTATTCTCAACCAACTGGCTGCATCACTGCCCAACCAGGCAAGTTCGATGGAACTCGGTAGAACCATCTTAGAATATAGCATGACAGAAAAAGCGGAACTTAATAACATTGTGTTAGATGCTTTACAATATGAGGCAAAGAAAATATTCTAAAACAGGTTCTCTTTTACCTCAAATAAAATCTTATGCATTCCGACCAGAAAAAATATACAGATTCCGGTATTGAGATCAAAGAAGTGTACAGCAAGGGCGAAGCAAAAGCTGGAGACGATCAATTGCCGGGTGAGTTTCCGTTTACAAGAGGTGTGCAAAGTTCTATGTATCGTGGCCGGCTGTGGACTATGCGGCAGTACGCTGGTTTTTCTACCGCTGAGGAAAGTAACAAGAGATATCACTATCTGCTAGGCCAGGGAGTGAGCGGCCTGAGTGTAGCTTTTGACTTGCCTACACAAATTGGCTACGATAGTGATCATGAACTTGCCGATGGTGAAGTGGGTAAAGTTGGAGTGGCAATAGACAGCCTGGAAGATATAGAAGAATTGTTTGCTGGTATAAACCTGCAGGATGTTTCCACTTCTATGACCATCAACTCTACCGGGTTTATTTTGTTAGCATTTTATGTGGCGCTGGCAAAAAAGCAAGGTGCAGATCTTACCAAAATCACCGGTACCATCCAGAATGATATTTTAAAAGAGTATGCCGCCCGGGGAACCTACATTTATCCACCAAAGCCAAGTATGCGCATCATCACCGATATTTTTGAGTGGTGTAGCCAGGAGATACCAAAATGGAATACCATTTCTATTTCGGGTTATCATATACGTGAGGCCGGCAGTACCGCTGTACAGGAAATAGCATTCACCTTAAGCAACGGTAAAGCATACGTGAAAGCTGCCATGGCAAAGGGGCTTGACATTAATGTTTTTGGTAAACGTCTCTCGTTTTTCTTCAATGCCCACAACAATTTGTTTGAAGAAGTTGCGAAGTTCCGGGCTGCCCGAAAAATGTGGGCGCTGATTATGAAAGAACTGGGTGCTACAGATGAGAAAGCCATGATGCTCCGGTTTCACACGCAAACAGGAGGTAGTACTTTAACTGCCCAACAACCTTTAAATAACATCAGCCGGGTAACCATTCAAACCCTCGCCGCTGTAATGGGAGGTACACAATCGCTGCATACCAACGGCTATGATGAAGCGCTTAGTTTGCCCACAGAAGAAGCGGCAAAGATTGCCCTGCGCACACAGCAGGTGGTGGCCTTCGAAAGCGGCGTACCTGAAACTGCCGATCCATTGGCTGGGAGTTATTTTGTGGAAGTACTCACCAGCGAGGTAGAAAACGAAGCCTGGAAATTAATTGAAAAAATAGATGCAATGGGCGGCAGCGTAGAAGCCATAGAGCAAGGATTTATACAAGATGAAATTGCAGCTAGTGCCTATAAATACCAAAAAGACATAGAGTCTGGCGATAAGATTATTGTGGGCGTAAATAAATTTCAGACGGAGGAAACCTATACAACCCCCTCCTTTAAAATTGATGAGAGTATTCAAAAATTGCAGACAACCAAAATTGCAGCACTTAGGCAAAAAAGAAACAACGAAAAGGTAGCCCAATGCCTGGAACGAATTGCCAACTGTGCGAAAGGAACGGAAAACCTGATGCCGGCGGTGTTAGAAGCAGTAGAAAATTATTGTACCCTCGGAGAAATTTCAGATACGCTCCGAAAAATTTTTGGCGAATATAAATAAGGATCGAAAAAAGAAAAAAGTAAAAGGGCTGTTTGAATTTCAAACAGCCCTTTTACATAAAAGTTAATTATTTGACTTGTTGCCTTTTAGTAAAGCTACCAACAGCAAGATGAAAACCGCACCACCAACCACCCAAACCCATGGTTGCATCAGGAAGTTAGAATCATCGCTTTTTGTATTAATGTCAATGTCTAATTTTTTAGTGTCTTGCGCCAAAGCCACGATGCTCAGCATCAGCGAAGTAACTAACATGGAGATTTTCATCTTTGCATTCATAATTGTTTGTTTCATGATTAAGAGTTTTTTAGAACTACCATAATAACAATATCGTACCAAAGTGTTGCCCAATTGAAAAATAAGTAACAATAGATTTTCTGTAGACTAATTTCTACAAAAAGTGCGAAGCAGCGCTTTGAACAGTGAACTGCCGATACTTTGCCAATAAGTTAGTTGCTGGGATAGTCTTTTTCTAATAATGGCCAGAGACCTTAGCTGTGTTTGATCCAAGAATAAATCAGCTTGTATCAGCGTGGCTTAGATCATTTTACAGCTTCAGAAAACTGCCCCCCAAAGCTTAGCACAGATTCAGTACCCCGCATAGCTAATTAGATTTTTTTGGAAGATTATTTTAGGAGCTTTAAGGGCATTATGGGACAAAAATGGGTCATCGTTGATCTTACGTGAATTAGATCATCTTCACGCTGCCTACCGGTAGGCAAGTATGCAGGAAATATACTCGCTAAAATCAATGCGCAAAATCTTCTTCAAAATTTCCTTTGATCCTTTCCATGGAAGGGTTAAAGTAGCCAAACTTTAAATTGGGAAATTCTTCCCTTATCAGTTCCATCATTTGTTTTACACCCATGCATTCGCCGGTATCTGTAACGCCGGTTTTACCCAGGTACCAATCAGGATCTATGTTGAAATTTCTCCATTGTATCATGCATAGATCGGTTTCTCTGATAAGTTTTCTCAACGCTTCGTATTCGTCTATACTATCCGTCATGCCGGGGAAAACAAAATAGTTAATGCTCGTCCAGCCACCGAAGCTTTTTACAATTTTGAGGCTTTCGATGATGTCTGCAAATTCATAATTGTTGGGACGGTAATAGGGCGTATAAATATGTTCCCTTGCAGAGTTTGTACTCACCCTGATACTGTTTAGCCCGGCTTCGCACAAAGCTTTTACTGCCTTGGGCATACTCCCGTTTGTATTGATATTGATATTTCCTTTTTGCGTGTGTTTCCTTATTTCTATGATAGCTTCCCTGATGGTTTCCCACATCAGCAAGGGTTCGCCCTCGCATCCTTGCCCAAAACTAATGAGCGGAAATGGAGCCGTCTCCAGGTGGGGCACTGTGAACTCTACAATCTCTTCCGCCGTTGGGCGAAAGGAAAGGCGATCCTGCGTGCTCACAATGGTTTCTTCTACTGGTTGAAAACTAATGCATCCAATGCAGTTGGCATTGCAAGCAGGCGAGGCGGGCACAGGACACTCCCATCTTCCCAGGGCAAAGTTTCTTGCAGCCGGACAGGTATAGGTCATGCAGCAATTCTCCATCAGGTGCTGCACCAACCGGTTATGAGGATAGGCTTCTAATAAGTTCGCTGCACCGTTTTCAATTACTTCTTCATCATAGCCTTCACTTTCCTGGCGCACATCTTTTTCTATTCTCACAGCCGGCACAAATAATTTATCATTCTGCCATCCTGCGGCGGTGTAACAAAATAAGGGCAGTGTTGGTGCATCTTGCTTTGTTTCGTAAGCGGCCATGTACAACCCTGTGTGAGCCGGCGGGATAAATGCGGCCACAGCCCAGCCCAATTCGCAAATGCGCATCTCCCCTGTCTCTACATCTATGCCAATACCCCTTCTGCCTGGAAGTTCATACAACTGTCCCCCATTGGGTAAGTCAATCCATTCGTCTACCGGCACCGGTACTGCATCCCAGCCGCTACGGCCGGTTACATACAGGCTTTGGTCTTCGTAAATATTTCCAGCGCCATCAGAGTATAAAATAAAAGGAGGTTGAGTAAGAATTTGCATAGCGGCAAAAGTAGTTTTTTTATTTGATTGAGGGCTTCTGGAAGCGTGAAAAGCCTTGTACAGGTTGCATATTGGTGAATGCTGTTAAAATTATCAGCCACTTGTTTCCGTTAAGGCAATTGTCACACAATGCGCACAAAACTGATTGAACTGGTGGCTGTCAATTTGCGATGCCACTTTTTTGTGAAGGGTAAATTGTAACAAGTGATTGTCCCGGGTTTCTATGGTAAGGATATCGTCTTTAAGTAGTACAAAATCTATGGCTGCCCAGAGAAATTTTTTTGGGGGGAAAGAAGGATAAATTATCTGGTCTTTTTCAAAATGAATCACAGGTTTTCTTTGGGCTAAAACGCTCATTACTGCAAAAATAATCAACAGGAGTCCCGGTAAAATATTATCGGCCTGCAGCCAAATTAGAGCGCAGGCTATGAGGGCTGTTGCAGGCCAATAATCAGAAAGCTTTTTTCCGAATCGTTGAAGCAGTATGGCGGCCAAAGCACCTGCACTTAATGCAAGGCCAAGGTATAAAACTATGGAAGCGTTACCCTGCGGCTCATTCAGCACGAGGTAAACAAAAGCCAACAGGTTGATTATGGAAACAATTAGTGTGACAAGCCTGTAAGACGAAAGTTTGTCGTTGGGTATCTCTATGCTATAGGTTTCGGTCATTGGGGGTTGGTGGCTGCAAGAAGGCTACACAATTTGTACAAGATTCTTGCACTTACGTTTTCATCCCATTCGTTTGCGCTTACACCTGTTTCATTCAAATCGAAACCAATAATTTTTTTGCCCGCTTGTTGTACTTTCTTAAGCAGATAAAAAATTTGTTCCACCTCAAACCCACCCGGCACAGGCGTACCTGTGTGCGGACAAAGTTTAGGATCCATGCCATCAACATCAAAGCTGATGAATACGTGTTCTGGTAAATGAGAGACAATATCGTCTACTATATTCTTCCAGGTTTCACCTTCGTATTGGCGTTCTTTAATCACTTTGTCAAAAAAAGTAACTACCCTACTATCACTGTTGTGGATATAGTTCAATTCTTCATCACAAAAATCTCGTATCCCAACTTGCACTAATTTTTTAACCGCTCCAATTTCTTTCAACACATTGTACATAATGGACGCATGAGAATATACAAAACCTTCATAAGCCTCTCTCAAGTCGCAATGTGCATCTATTTGTAAAATGGCAAAGTCAGGATAACGCTCCGCAATAGCTTTTATATAACCAAATGGTGTACTATGATCACCACCCAATAAGCCTACGAGTTTGCCTTTTTGAAGTAATTCCCTTGTTTGGTCATAAACCCAATTGTTAAGAAAAAGGCTTCCTGCGTTAATTTCTTTGAGCGACTTGCACATGAATTTGTTGTCGGCAACAATCTCTGCATGCGCTATGTAATTGATATAAAGCTCTGCCTCCTTGCGTAGGTAGTCGCTTTTAGTAAGTACCTTTTTATCTACTGATCGCATATAAAAGCCTTGTTTCCAGGTATCCGGCATATCGGGATCAAACAGGTCAACTTGCAAGCTGGCGTTTAAAACATGCTCGGGAGCCCTAGCTGTGCCTGCATTATAGCTTACAGTTACTTCCCATGGCACTGGTAAAATCACCAAACGGGCATCGTCCTCTGTTGTTGGAAGTCCAAAAATATTGTTGTCAGGATTGCCTACTGAATTGGGGTCGTAGTCAGAGAGATCTAGCATTTCTATATTTTAAATTTTTGCAAATATAATTGAGAAAAACATTTGGAACAGTCATAAAAATGACGCTTTAATTTATGAAGCAAACTTGAATTGAAGTACCTTTGCAGCGATTATTAAATAACGGAAAATTAAGTCTTGATATTGCCCCTGGTTTTTGTTGTTTTGATTGCAAAATAAAGGCTTTTTTCTTCCACAGAACTTTAAAAAAAGTATGAAAAAGACCCACATCATTATCCTGGTTGGCATCGCGGCAGTTATTGTAGGCCTCCTGGCTTACTCCGTAGATTTTTCCACTTACGATACTGTAAATTCTGCCAAACAAAAGCCCGGCAAATTTGTACACTTAATAGCCAAACTTGATAAATCTCAGCCCATAGATTATGATCCCATCAAAAACCCAAACTACCTATCTTTTTACGCAATAGATAGCCTTGGTGGACAAACAAAAGTGGTGTACCATAATAGCAAGCCTGCAGACCTTGAGAAGAGTGAACGGATGGTGATGAAGGGGAAGATGGAAGATGGCCAGTTTGAATGCAAAGAAATATTGTTGAAATGCCCAAGCAAATACAAAGACGACAAGGAACAACTTAAAAAAAATGTAACCGAGACCACTACCAGTTATTAATCTTAGCTAAACCAATACTAGTAAATGAATTTTATAGGAGAACAATTATTACCCGGCCAGATAGGACACTTTTTTATTATTCTTTCTTTTATAGCATCCCTGCTTGCAACCATCAGTTTTTTTATAGCCTCCGGTAAAACAGAAGTTTTTGAGAAAAACCGTTGGCTTAATTATGCCCGTGCCATATTTTTCACCCAAGTCATCTCGGTAGTAACGGTTTTTGCCATTGTATTTTACATTTGCGCCAATCATCTTTATGAATACATGTATGCTTACAAGCATGCCTCCAAAGAGTTGGAGAGTAAGTACCTGCTTGCATGCATTTGGGAAGGCCAGGAAGGCAGTTTTCTTTTGTGGTCACTTTGCCATGGCATTTTTGGAAGTATCATTATCCTAAAACGCAAGTCGGCTATGGTAAGCCATTGGGAACCTTACCTGATGACCGTGATCAGTTTTGCACAGTTCTTTTTGCTGATGATGATACTGGGCATTTACGTATTTGATGTAAGAATTGGCAACAGTTTATTTACCCTTACCCGCAACGAAATAGCCGCCCCGATATTTGGCCAGCCCAATTATCTTAGTTTTTTAAAAGACGGTATGGGGCTTAACATTCTGCTTCGCAATTACTGGATGGTGATACATCCGCCCGTACTATTCCTGGGTTTTGCCAGCACCATCATTCCCTTTGCATTTGCCTATGCCGGCATCAAAAGCAAACAATATGGTGATTGGGTAAAAGCAGCTTTACCATGGACGCTTTTAAGCGCCTGCGTATTGGGGGTGGGCATTATGATGGGCGGAAAATGGGCTTACGAATCGCTGAGTTTTGGGGGCTACTGGGCCTGGGATCCTGTAGAAAATGCTTCACTCGTGCCATGGCTTATATTGATAGCAGGGTTGCACACCATGTTGGTATTTAAATCTACTGGTCATTCTTTAAGGGCTACATACCTTTTTGCCATCTTAAGTTTTTGCTTTGTACTCTACTCAACTTTTTTAACCCGTACCGGTGTGTTGGGCGACACTTCGGTGCATTCCTTTACCGAAGCTGGCAAAGCCATCAACGTTATGATTGGTTTATTCGTGCTGGCATTTACGTTGCCGGCGCTCAGTTTATTTTTTGTTCACTACAAACGAATTCCAGCCATCCACAAAGAAGAGAATACCAACTCTCGTGAGTTTTGGATGTTTATAGGCTCGCTGGTATTTTTTCTTTCTGCCATATTCATAAGTGCCAAAACCTCGGTACCCGTTATCAACTATGCCTTTGGTACCAAAATAGCCCCACCAGAAGATGTAGAGTTTTCTTATAATAAAGTGGCAGCGCTTATTGCGATCATCATTGGCCTTTTAACGGCTGTTACGCAATACCTGAAATATAAAACTACGGGCCGGGATTACCTACTTAAAAAAATTGCGTTGCCCACAGTGATAGCTGCGGTTGCAACTGCGGTTATCGTGGTGGTTTATCCCATCACTTATTATAAACACGGTGCCGGCTTTCTCGGTGCCATTTACGTGGCGTTGTTTTCCACCATTTATGCGCTGGTAGCCAACGCTATGTACATCTGGCTGGTGCTAAAGGGGAAACTGTTTAGTGGCGGGGCTTCCATTGCCCATGCAGGCTTTGCGCTAATGTTGATTGGGATGCTTGTTTCTTCCGGAAATAAAAAAGTCATCAGCAGCAGCATGGTGAACGGAATCAATTTTGCCGCCGGCACCGATCCTATGACTAAGGAAAAAGATGACCCTAAGGAGAATCTTACGCTGATAAGAGATGTCCCTACCCGCATGGGTGAGTACGAAGTTACCTACCGCAAAGACTCCTCTGGCAAGGAAGATGGCAGAAAATATTACCAGCTAAATTTTGAAAAGAAGGGAGCAGATAACGTGGTGAGAGAAAGCTTTCAACTGAGTCCGGATGTGTATATGATGAAGGACAACAACATGAGCAGCAACCCTGATACACGCAATTACTTAACTAAAGATGTATACACGTATATATCTTATGCACTGAACGATGAGGTTGCTGAAGACACTGCACAGTTTAAAATTGTAGAACTCCACCAGGGTGACACCAGCTTTTATAGCAACGGCTATATCATTTTAAATAAGGTGGAAAAAAATCCCAGTAACGGACGGTACAATTATGCATCTACAGATGTTGCGTTGATGGCGGATCTTACCGTGGTAAGTA
>JBKJKD010000038.1:0-8787 GCA_046597635.1 Ferruginibacter sp.
CTGAATAGGCTGAAGAGTGGAGCCCAATGGAAGCAACTCATGCAGCACACCGGGTTTAAAACTTACCCGCTACCGTCGGATAGCACGAAGTAGAGAATGGTGAATGATGAAAAGTCAAAAGTGAAAAGTCAAAAGCCAAAAGTGAATAACGAATGTTGCCACTTACCAATTCACCATTGACCCCCTATTTTTTATAGTGTCGGACCTTGCTCATTGCTGCATTAATAATCGCCCATTACCAATTGCCCATCGCATAGTGCCAATTGCATATTGCTAATTGCATATTGCCCATTGCCCATTGACCGTTCCCCATTGCCTACAACACCTGGTAATACGGCGTTTGCCGGCAAATATTGGCTGCAACATAAGGTTTACTACAGTAGGTTCGTCTGGCTTTGTCTACCGTTTGCAACTTTGCTTTGTCTATCACCTGGTACCAGGAAACATTTTTTGTCTTCACATCCCGCAAAGCATTTTCCATAGAACTTTTAAAATAGAAAGAGAAAAAAGCACCTAGTTCTGCATTGCATGAAGCGAGTTGGCCTTTTTCTGCAGCCGTCATTAAAAGCGACATGCGTTTGGTATTTAAAAACAATTCCCTGCATTTTTCCAGGTTGAAATCGAGCTCGGAGGCACGGGGCCGGGGGTCTGCTGCTGCCATGGGACTGTTGGCATAAGGGTCAGAGTTGCAACAATCGCCCATCACAATATTGAGGCGTGCATTTTTTAATTTAAGCTGGTTATAAATGTCTTCCAGGTTCAGCGATTTTTCCATAAAATCTTCCTTCGTGTTTGCCCTAAAATCAAGGAACGGAAAAGGACGATTGTCTTTTGCTTTCCTAAAACCGTGACCCACATAATAGAAGATGAGCACATCGTTAAAGCCAGGTTTCAACATGCTGAGCTGCTTTACCACATTGGCTTTGTTGTAGGTACTTCCATATATTTTAGTGACCAGTATTTTTAACCCAAGATAGCCTGCAAGGTTGGTAAAGGTTTCTTCCATAAGATTCATACTGTTGTTGCAAGGCACGCCAATGCTGGAGTCGTTGGTATTGGCAACAATTAATAAATGAATGCGGGTCATTTTTTCCAGGGCTGTTAATGCCCTTACAGAGGGATTGAAAAGATTGGCATAAAAGGCATCACTCGTTTCAAAAAAAGACAGCAGCATTTCTTTACTCATGCTTTCGATGTTGAGTAAAGTTGCAGAAAGCAAAGTTGGAGATTCCCCGGCGTTACCAGCGTCTCCTATTTTGATGGAAGCAGGCTCCGCAAGTTTTGTAAGGTTGTTTACTTTAAACCAAAATTCTACAAGGGGTACTGTGGTTTGTTTATTTCCCCTGATGATAACCGGGTTGCTGGTTTTGTAAAAAAATTGTGTCGTGTCTGTCTGCCCATTTTCATCGGTAACATATTGCAAGTTGGAAGCCATTTCAACCAGCATATTTTGCTGATCGATGGGGGAGGTGAAGTTGATTCTAACAAAGCCCGTCCCGCTTTCGTTGGATAGGAGGAAGGCATCATAGGCTTTGTTAGCGCCGCCCTGCTGCTGTTGGTATTTTATTTGGTAAACAGACTGAGCTGTGGATGTATTGCCCTGCAAAAATAGAAATGTAAGAATTATTAGTGTTACCGCTTTCATGCGTTTTGATTTCGTTCCTTTTAAAGATACATACATAACTGCCTATTTTTTTTCTTTTTAATCCAGTTTCTATGCTGGTATTCTCTACACCGGTATTTTTGTGCTTTGTGTTTTTTAAGTAACTTAAAACTGTTTTACTGCCTTAACTATACATCTGCTGCAGCGAGGCTGCACAAAACTATTTTCATGAAAAAAGTATACTGTTTCGTCGTAGCTGTCATCATCATTTTTGCAGCGCATGCGCAAAAGTATAGGGCAGATAGTCTGAGTATGTTGCTGAAGAAAGCAGTAGTAGACTCCAATATCGTAAAATACAAATGGTTGCTGGCTGATGCTATCAGCCTCTACAATACTGATTCGGCGCTGTTACTATCTCAGGAAGCTTATGCCGAAGCCAGCAAAATTGGCTATCTCGAAGGACAATCAAGGTCACTCGGTATTATTGCCAATGTGTTTATCAGGATTGGTAATTATCCACAGGCTCTGGATTATTACCTGCGCAAACTGAAGATAGAAGAGCAACGCAACAACCCCAGGAACCTTGCCAGTGTAAATCTCAACCTGGGTATTGTATATGTGTACCAGGAGCAATATCAAAATGCCCTTACCTATTATTATGAGGCAGATTCTATTATAAGAGTCAATAATCTGCAAGACATCCAATATCATATTGCCCTCAACCTCGGCGATGTGTACGACAGGCTTAACCAATCAGACTCCGCTTTCATGTATTTTAACCGCTCGCTCGGCCTTGCGATGACGCTCAAAGAAAAAGATTTGATTGGCGCTTCTATGGTAGGCCTTGGGCACAGTTATTTTAAATTAGGCAGTACTTCACTTGCAAAACAATATTATAAGGATGCCTTGTTAAACCTGGAGGCCGTTGCAGACGAAGACCTGATGTGCGAGGCAGCCCTTGGCCTGGCAAAGTTATATGAGCGGGAAGGTATGGCAGATTCTGCACAGTACTTTGCTAACTTTTCCCTACGGCTTGCCATCAAGGATGGCTTCCAATCCCGTCAGTTAGATGCCGTGCAATTTTTAACCACGCATTACAATCAAATACATGCAACCGACAGTGCCTACCGGTACCTGCAGTTGTCGCAGGTTTTAAAAGATTCCATCAGTAGTAAGGATCGCATCCGGCAGTCGCAGGTACTCTCCAGCAACGAAAATATAAGACAACTGCAATTGGTAGAAAGTAGAAAAAAGGCGGAAGAAGAAAGGAGTAAGCAATTGCAACTGCTCTTCATTGGTATGTTTATTCCAGGGTTCTTTTTGGTTACTCTTTTCTTAAGCCGTATAAAGATCAATGCGAAAGTCATCAAATCAGCGGGTATCCTTTCGCTACTCATATTGTTTGAATACCTTACTATTTTGCTGCATCCCCGTGTGGTAGAAATAGCCCACCACAAACCTATTTTTGAATTACTCATCTTTGTATGCATTGCAGCTTTGCTGCTTCCTGCACACCACAGAATAGAGCATTGGCTCATAAAAAAACTTACAAGGCAAGCAAAGAATGATGAGGGAATCATTCAGCCTAAGATTGCAAAACTCACCATAAAAAAACCCTCCTGAAATGGTACTTGCCCACTGCAGGAAGGTTGTGTTAGCTTTTGATAAAATGTTTAGTTCGTAGTTTTTATCGGCATGGGGGCTGCGCTGTCCATTTTCATAGTATCAGGCATTGACTTCATAACAGTATCTACCGTTGTAGATTCTGTAGTGGTTTCTACTTTTTTTTCCCCGTTGTTACAACTTGTAAATAATACAGAAGCAAGCAGTGCAAAGGATAGCATTCCTGCAAAGGCAACATTTAATTTTTTCATTTTCATTTGTTGTTAGTTTAGGCCGTAATACTACAATATTATTTTTTTATTTCATTTGGTTTGGTAAAAAATTTTCAACCTAATTCATTTGTTGACACTTTGATTGAGGGCATTGCCAACATACCCCCGTTCAATTATGCTTTTTGTTTGCTTAAAAGAACTGTATTTTCAACGCATGAATATAGCATTTTTTTCTACCCAGCCGTACGATCAACAGTCTTTTGAGCAGCAGGATCACGAGCATACTATTAAGTTTTTGCAGGCCAGCCTCAATGAGCAAACCATCAACCTGGCAAAGGATTGCGAGGCAGTTTGTGTTTTTGTAAATGATCAACTGAACGCAGAGGTCATAAAAGCTTTGGCAGAACTGGGTGTAAAAATTATTGCCTTGCGTTGTGCTGGTTTCAACAATGTAGATATACAAATGGCCCATGAACTCAAGGTTAAGGTTGTGCGGGTGCCGGCCTATTCGCCACATGCTGTGGCGGAGCATGCGCTCGCTTTGATAATGACGCTTAACCGTAAAACACATAAGGCCTACAACAGGGTAAGAGAAGGGAATTTTTCTTTGGATCGCCTGACTGGGTTTGATCTTTTTGGTAAAACAGTAGGCGTGATTGGAACCGGAAAAATAGGCGCCTGTTTTGCAACAATAATGTTGGGCATGGGCTGTCATGTACTTGCCTACGATATTGCTGAAGACAAAGCTCTTGTAGACGCAGGCGTTCAATATTTATCCATTTCAGCGTTATTAAAACAATCAGACATTGTGAGTCTGCATTGTCCGCTTAACGCAGAAACTACTCATCTCATAAACAAGGAGAGCTTACAAACTATGAAACGAGGGGCTATGCTCATCAATACCAGCCGTGGCGCCCTCGTTAATACAAAAGATGTTATTCACTCGCTCAAGAGTGGCCAGTTAGGTTATGTGGGTATAGATGTGTACGAGCAGGAAGCGCAACTATTTTTTCATGACCTCAGCGAAAATGTAATTCAGGATGACGTCATTCTGCGTTTGCTAAGTTTTCCCAATGTGTTGATCACATCGCACCAGGCATTTTTAACGGACGAAGCCTTGATGCAAATAGCAAAGGTTACTTTGCAGAACATCAGCGATTTTGAGCATGGCCGCACTTTGGAAAATGAAGTTTGATTTGGGGAATTGTGAATGTTCAATGTATTTGGAATTACGAGTGACGAATTTGGAATAATGAGGGATGAATGTTGAATGCTGAATGAATTTGGGATTACAAGTGACGAAATAGTAATGTAGAGGGTTGAATGACGACTTCTTAAAAAGCAATTGATTCTATGTTGTAAGCCAGCATTATTTGTTCCCGGGTGCAGAGCATGTTCAGTTAGAAAGCAACACCCTCCCAATTCTGCAGCGATTGCTTTTCAGCAGGGAAGTACTTTTCCTCAGGTACCAACATCCGATACAGCAGCAATGTTATAAACCGGAGTTGCCTTGAGCCGGGATGTCATTATAATCTCGGTATTGCCTGCATAAGGAAGAAAAAGTTCAGCAGCAATATGAGGAGTATTGTTGCGGGAGGATAAATGCGCCAGCAGCAAGTGCGTCATAAACGGAGGACGGTGCTCCTTAAATAATTCTACTGCCTGAGAATTTGATAAATGGCCAAATCCGCCACGGATACGGCTTTTGAGAACGTCCGAATATGGCCCATCTTCCAGCATCGTATCATCATAATTAGACTCTAAAAAGGCTGCATGGCATTTTTTAAAATAGTGAATGGTTTGCTCACACACTTTGCCATGGTCTGTAAAAACCCCCACGGTAACCCCCTCGCAGCTAACAATAAAACTATGGGGATCCTTTGCATCGTGGCATTTGGTAAATGCTGTTACCTCTAAATCTCCAATGGTAATGGGCTGCTGTGCCTGGAAATTAATGGCGAGGTGACTGATGAGCCTTGGGCCATGCCGGGCGGTTTCACCGGTTATGTAAACAGGTAGCCAGTATTTATTGGCTAGTGTGGAAACTCCCTTAGTATGATCTGTATGCTCGTGGCTTACAAAAATGGCTTTCACCTTGCTGATAGGCAAACCCAAAAGCGCCATCCGTTTTTCAACCGCCGTACAGGAAATACCCACATCTATTAGAATAGCTTCCTGTTGGTTGCCCACGTAATAACAATTTCCATTGCTGCCAGAATTGATGGCCGTTATGTGTAATGACATTAGGCTGCAAAGAAAACATTTTTGTGGCACACTGAACGTCTGTTCCCTCGGGCAACATCCTTTTGTAATAGGATGTTGCGGTCTTTCAGCGGTTCCTTTTTCGTATGCTGGTTATGCAGCGTTGTACCTTCTTTGTACGAAACTCCTTTTTTGCCTTTGAACATTCCATAATTCTGCAGCAGTAAAAGGTTTTGTCTCCTTGCTTACAAACGAGATTGTTTCATTCACTACGGTAGTTAGTTGAGTAGTTTCTGCTGTGCTTAATGTAGAAATCAAGCTTTTGTTTTGTGTGTTCATGATCGTGTTTTTAAATGTTTTAAATGTTTTGAGTTGTTTACTTGCTTTGATAAAACAAAGATAGTGTATAGGATTGTACTATGCAATACAAAGTAGTATGCTAAGATTAAGTAATGGCTATTTAATAGTACTATTTATATTATTAAGTAATTGATAAATATTGCTTTACACGAACTTAGTTTGCACCATATCTATTTTACAGCATTTTATGAGCGGTAGCTAATGCTGGTGAATGGCGCCGATATCATCAATCACTTCTAGAATGTAGACGTTTTTGGTATCTAAAAAGTACTAAAGCGAACTTCAGATCCGAATGATCAGCAGTTTTTCTGGTTCTTTTTAGATGATTTTGCAGGTTACCTCTCTTGTAGGTAAAAATTTACCCAGTTACCTCGGGTACGGGTCTTCTTTTGCGGTCATACGGGAGGGCATAAGATTTGCATATGGAGACCTTATGAAAAAAACCCTCTTAATCAGCAGCTTATTGATAGTTGCTATGCTTTCCTGCAAGTCAAAAAAGAACCAGTCTGAAAGTTCAGACCAGGACGATCCCAAGAAAGAAAAGAAAATCTCTAAAAGAGATTACAGTATCAACACAAGCAATGCTTACAACGATTTATTTCTGGACAGTATGCAGTTGGTGAACTTTATAAGCCAGCCAGGCATAGAACCGAAAATAGCCAGGCGCATGATTGGATTTTACAATGTGCGCAACTACCAATTTGCCTGGTTCTCCAAAACCGGTCTTACGGAGCAAGCAAGAGGTTTTTGGAACATGCACAACTACCAAACCAACTACCGGAACGATACGGCTTTGATGAATAAATCTCTGGAAAAAAGTATGGCGGGCTACACGGAAGAAGAAGAAGGGTTTGCAGTATCGGCTGACAATAAAAGCATCCTGGAAACAGAATTCATGCTTACCAAGAATTTCATCATTCACTCTCTTAATAATATAGAGGATGGTTACATCAAGCGGAAAGAAATGGAGCGTTTCATTCCCAGTAGAAAGGAGGATGCCTTAGCACTTGCCGATTCGCTCATCAACAAAAAACACAAAGACGGAAAATATTACGAAGACGTGAACAGCTCTTACAAATTGTTGAAGGATCAGCTAAAAAATTATTACGGCATTGCTCAAAAGGGTGGATGGCCTGCCATCACATTCACGGCAAAGTCGCTAAAGAAAGGCACCAGCTCACCGGATGTTCTGTTGCTCAAAAAGCGCTTGCAAATTACTGGTGATATGCCTATGGATACGCTCAACGTTTATGATTCGTCACTCGCAGACGGCATTAAAAATTTCCAGGTAAGACTCGGTTATGCGCCTACAGGAACATTGACTGATGGTCAAATCAAGGACCTGAATGTACCCGTGGCAGACCGTATCAAACAGTTGCTATTGAACATGGGTCGTATGCAGTGGATCATCAACGAACCCAGTGGACCTATGATAGTGGTGAACATACCCGAGTTTATTTTGCATGTAAAGGATGGTAAAACAAGGATTTTCGATATGAATGTGGTAGTAGGTAAAGAGGGCCACAATACGATGATGTTTACTGGCGACCTTAACCAGGTGGTGTTCAGTCCGTATTGGAATGTACCACCTAGCATTGTGAAAAAGGAAATTTTGCCGGCCATGGAATCCAATCCAAATTACCTGGCTACTCACAACATGGAAATTAATGGAAACGATGGCGGTCTGCCCTCTATCAGGCAATTACCCGGCGAAGGAAATTCACTGGGCAAAGTGAAATTTCTTTTCCCAAACAGTTTCAATATTTATTTTCACGATACACCGGCCAAAAGTTTGTTTGGTAAAGATAAAAGGGCCTATAGCCACGGCTGTATCAGGCTAAGTGATCCTGCTAAAATGGCTAACTATCTTTTAGAGGGAGATCCTTCCTGGACGCCGGGGAAAATTGATGAGGCCATGAATAGTGGTGACGAACAATATGTGAAACTTAAAAAGCCCGTACCAGTTTTGATAACCTATTATACGGCTTGGGTAGATGACAATGGCTTGCTGCACTTTGCCGACGATATTTATGGACACGATAAAAACGTAATGGCAAAAATGTTTAGCAACTAAGGGTGGGGAAGCTGGTCAAAGGTGAATAGTGAATGGTGAATGGTCAACCATCCACCATTCACCACTTTATTGTGCCGGGGCGGGCATTGAATTTTGCTTGTTGCTTATTGATTAGCGCTCATGGCTTGCTGTTTATTGTTTACTGGCCATTGCCGATTGCTTATTGAGTATGGGTTATTGCCAGTTGTTTATTTTCCATTGCCCATCGCCCATTGCTTATTGCGGGTTGCTTATTGCCCATTGCCCATTCACAATTCCCGACCATTACTTTTTGCTGATTCTAAACAGTATGCCGGCATCTGACACGGCGTATAATTTTCCATCCTGCTCTGCAACATCCCTGATGCGTTCTTTTTCATTAGCGAGCAAACGTTCTTCGCCTACCACTTTATTGTTTTCAATTACTAGCCGGGCAATATGCATGCTGCTAAGGCCCCCAATGAACAAATTATTTTTCCATTCTGGTATGGCATCGCCGCTGTAAAAAGTCATGCCACTTGGGGAAAGCACCGGGTCCCAATAATATATGGGCTGTTCCAGGCCTGTTTGTTTTTGTATAGCCCCGCCCACTTTGTCGCCGTTGTATTCTATACCGTAGGTAATGGTAGGCCATCCGTAATTTTTACCAGGTTTAATGAGATTCAATTCATCCCCACCACGAGGACCAAATTCTGCTTCCCACAATTCGCCAGTTACCGGGTGAAAGGCCAATC
>JBKJKD010000176.1:0-2510 GCA_046597635.1 Ferruginibacter sp.
CTGCACTCATTTCTACTAACGGTAAACTATAGCCGAGGCGAAAGTGCCAGGCATTGTTGGTATAGATGCCCAACCAGTTGCGGAGTAAAAGATTGTTCCAGATGTCGTGTATAAAAGCTGGCTGAAGTTTAGCAAGACCGCTAAAAAAATAGAGGCCGACGAACAAGAGCTGCCAGGCCAGGAGCATATGCGTCTCCACTTTTAAAAACACATATGCCGCCAGCATAAAAATAAACTGGTACTCCCACGGCTGCCAGCGATTTTGATCGAGCAGGCAGGACAACAGTTCTAATACTACAATGCCTGCTACCCACTTTTTACCAGGAAACAGAACTGCGGCGGCCATCAAAACGAGAGACGACCAGTAAAGGAAGGCGTGCCAGTAAGCAGGCAACTGTAGCAGCACATCGTGAACAGGCACTACAGGAAAATCCCGGTCGCCCATCCACAAGGGATAACAAATAAATTTTATGATGATCCAGGTTACTATCACCAGCCGCAGCAGCAGTGACAGCTGCAAATTACTAACAGCAGGCAGGGAATTGTTGTACAGTAAACCCGATTGTTTAATACCCATTTTAAAACCGTTTTGCCAATTGATTCGCTAAGTTATCACATTGTCCTTTGATCTATAACCTGTGATGGGTTCATGAAAAAAGGCACCAACAGGCGCCTCTTTTTTTTAGATTGCAATATGGGTGTTATTAGGTCTTTTTGATTTATGATTTTTGATTTATGATTTTTGATTTAAAACAACCCCTCACTCATCATTCCTCACTCATCACTCATCATTCCTCATTCCTCACTCCTCACTTACAATACAATAACCTGCACTACAGCCTGGCCCGCATTCGCATCAGTTACTACCAATTGGTAGGTGCCGGCCGCAGTACTTTTATGTAGCTGCAACATTTTTACTGCGTTGCTATTGTTGATATCCACTTTATTTTGGTAAACAACCCCACCGCTTTGATTCAATAATTTTAACTCATAAGTTCCTGCAGGTTGATTTGAAAACTGCACGTTCATATTCTTGTTTGCTACCGGGTTGGGGTAAACGCTGATAGCTGCAGTGCTTCCTTTTTTAGTAGCCGCTACTTTTACCACAGCACTGTATTGTACCAGTCCGCTGCGACTGATGGCTTTGATACGATAAAAATTATCTGCATCTACTGCCTGTGTGTGCATTTGTGTGTAAGCGCTCCGTCCACTGTTTGCTGCTGTAGCATTCACATTGCTAAAAGCTTTGAAAGTACTGCCGTTTGTGCTGTGTTCTATTTCATATGATTGCAAGCCTATTTCATTTTCTACTTTCCAATCTACGGTCACATTGGTGCTTTTTGTATTGCTGCGCATAGCAGACACCGTGGTAATAGTAACGGGCAACACAAGGGCTTCTGCAAATACAATGGAGAAACGGTTGGCTGCATAAGCGCCAGGTATATTCACCATAGGGAAAGAATATTCCGTTGTACCATCCATGTTTAAGGGAGTAAGGCTATTGGTATAAGCATCATTTAAAAATGCAGTACGACCGTTGGGCACCATATTTTGCATATTGATACTCCACTTGTAGGTTTGAATTCTTACACCAGTAAGATTTAAACGGATGGTATCCTGTGCTGTTACCTCGTTTCTACGGTCTGCCATTAACAAGGTTGAACCGCTTTTAATACTTACATTTTCACTCCCATTGGTAAATTTAACCAGGTCATCTTCATTTACACTGTTGGTATAAGCAGTATCAAAATTGGCCATAGCTGCATCCAATAAAGTAGTGGTATCTGCAGTTACAGCATATAAGCTGGCACGCAGCATAGCACTGTTTTCCCGTGGCGCACGAAACACTATGCGGCTTCCTGTTTGTTTGTCGTTTTCTTCAAACTGAATAGTTCCGCCCGCAGCAGTTGCTTTTACAAAAAATGCCTGACCCGATTCGATGGTATTGGCCACAGATAATTGCGCACCATAACTACCACCGCCCGGAAATACCAACCAGTCGTTACCCATTTTTAACAGGGTTTGATAGGCACCCAATCCATAGCCACCTCCTGCTTTGGGATCCCATACATAAACGGCATCCTGCAAGCCTTGCCTATTGATGTTGTTTAAATCAACTTGTGCCGCATAGGGATTACCCACCACCATAAACTGGTTTGCAGGCACATTAATGACTGGTTGAACACCGGTATATAAATCGCCGCTGCTGCGCATAGTGGTAGCACTTAAACTGCCAGAGCGGTTGCTGCGAATAAAAGTCATAAACCCACCGGTAGTTTTAAGAGCAGTTTGTGTGCTGCTGATACCTACCCAACTACCACCGCTAGCGTTGTACGTTTTTACGGTAGGTCCACCCGGTGTGTAAATATCAAACCCATTGGCTGCCCAGGTAGAGCGGTTGTCGCCAATTAGCACACCGTAACCGGGTGCAAGGTTGGCGACAACCGCTCTACCTGGGCAGCCAATGGGTTTGATATTTACACACCGGGTGGACCTACCGTAAAAACGTA
>JBKJKD010000333.1:0-5735 GCA_046597635.1 Ferruginibacter sp.
ATAGAGATACTGGTCATCGTACTACCTACATCGTCGTGCAAATCTCTGCTGATGTTGTTGCGCATTTGCAGCATTTTTTTTAGTTGGTTGATGCGGTAGTTATAAATGCTAAAGAACATGCCACTAATGGCCGCCAAACAAAGCAGGACGAACCACCATGTTTTATAAAATGGCGGCAGAATTTTCATTTGTAAACTTCTTTCAACGGTCTTTACGGCATCTGCTGTTACCGCATAAAAACGAAAAGTATAATTGCCGGAAGATAGCCCTGTAAGATTTACAATGGCTTCATTGGCTTCAATCCAATCGCCGGGTTTATGAACGCCATCTACCCGGTAAAAGTATTTTGTGCTAAAGGGCCTTTGCCAATGGGTGGCTGCAAATTCTATCTGAATATCTTTCGTAGTGGATGGAAGTTCTATATCGTTGATGTAGTCGGCTACAAGGGTATCCTCGTAAATCATCCCATTTATTTTAAGGGAAGTTATATGTGTGTAGGTACTGTCTTTACCACCCCACAAAGAGTCTAAATTAAAAACGAGGCCACTGTTTACCTGGTCTAACAATATTTGTCCGGTACTGGCTGCAAAAACCGGCACATCTAAATAATCTCTTTTCAGCCCATCCCGCCCATTAATAATTTGCCAGTTGTTGATGGTGGGGTCATATATGGCCAACCCATTATTGAGACAAGCTAAAATATTATTTTTTGGGTCACATGCCAGGTAGTTAACCTCCATGGCAGGTAAACCATTCTCTGTTGTAAAACTTTTTGCGATGGTAAGGTTGTTGGTATTTATTACTTGTATGCCCTCGCTGTAATAGCCCAGCCATAAGTTATCCTGTTTGTCTATGGTAATGCTTTTAATATTATTGGAGGCCAGCGGTTGATTGCTGCTTACTTCGTTGTAAAAATAGTTTACCCGGTTTGTGGCAGCATCAAACTTAAAAAGCCCTGCATTGCTGGCAGCCCAGGCATTGTTTTTACTGTCTGTAACCAACACCAGGGATTTGATCCCAGATTTTGAATACTTTAAAAATTCTTGTAGCGGAATTGGATATGTGGTTATTTTCTTGCTACCCACATTATAATAGTAGGCAGCTTTGTTGCCCGCCAGCCAGATATTACCCTTGCTGTCTGATGCCAGTTGTAGCAATCTGTTGTCTGGAGGTAAGGATATTCCACCCGGTAACTCAATAGCAGGCACAGTTACTTTTTTAGCATCATCTATAAAATACAATAGCCCTTTGTTGTTTATGGCCCACACTTTATTGGAGTGATCTATAGCCACATCTACAAAAAAATCTTTACTGTTGTCTGGCCCCGGAAATAATTGTGTTGTCCTGAGGGCTGCATCAATAAATACCAATCCATTGTGATTGAAAAATGCACTCCAATATCCTTTCCTATTGGCGTCATATTCGGCAGCGTTTAAATGAACATCTTCATCTGGATATATTTTTTTTGATGGGTAGCTTACCTGGCGACCAAAACGATTAAAGTTTGGATGCAACTGGTAGATGGCTGCATTGCCCCCTGCAAAAAAGCCGGCATGTTTGGTGAGCGAAACTTTTTGAATTCCAATTTCGGTATTCAGTTGTTTTACATCGGGCTGTGTGAGTGCAGCAGAAATGGTTGCTGTTGTTAAGTTATAGGCGAGCAAGCCTTCGTTGATGCAAGCCATGTACATAACGGTATCGCCTAGTACCTGTAAATCCAAAATAGGATAACTATACAATCCCTTTGGCGGATTATTGTAGGGTATGCGTTTAAACTGTTTGCTGATTTTATCAAACACAATGAGACCGTAGTACCAGGTGCCGGTGTAAATAAAATGCTTATACTGCGCAATACACAAAAAATAATTTACATTTTTTACTTCATTGCCGGGGTAGTTGAAAGGATGCTGTGTAAAAACTTTATTTCTTTTGTCAAAACTGTATAAGCCATCCGAGCAGGAAAGCCACAATATATTTTGGTCGTTGTTGTCTTGTAAAATGCCGGTTACATTATTGTCTTCACGGCGGGAACCATCCCTGGCTTTTTGCGGATCGGGATAAAAGAGTTGAAATGTATCTTTATCTGACAGGTACTTTGCCAGCCCACGACCAGCCGTACCAATCCATAAAGTACCCTCGCTATCTTTAAAAATGCAGGCTGTGCCATAGGTTTCCGTGCTATCTGCTGAGAGACGTTTGTATTGGCGAAACTGCCCGGTTTTTAAGTTGTATTTGCTGAGGCCATACCTGAAACCTGCTATCCATAAATTACCTGCATTATCTTCTTCAAGATCGGTGATACTGTTATCGCTGGGAGAATTGCTGTTGTAATAGAGCGAACTTATTTGTTGAAAGCGTTTGCCATCAAAACGAAAAAGGCCTGAGCTGCTGCCCACCCACAAATAGCCATCACTGCTTTCAAATACTTTGCTAAAAGTATTTTGACCAAGTCCGTTTTCCCTGCTGTAAGCTGTAAAGTTGCCAATGCGTTGCTGGCAATAAACTGTAACCGAGAAGACAATAAGCGTAATTGTGAGTAATGGCTTTTTCAAACAAATAAATTTGATGCCACTAATGTAAGGGTATTTTTTTGCTGCGGTAGCACAACCCTGTTCGCTTATAAAAATGGGGATGGTGCCGTACCTGGCCTTTACTATTTATTTATTTCCAGTTTATTTACCTTGATTTTTAAATCATTTATTTCTTGTTTTAAAGCTTTAATACTTTCTATCAGTAAGGGTACCAGCTTGGCATAGTCGATAGCTTTGTAGCCGTTGGGCCCTTCTGAAACTACCTGGGGTATCAGTTTCTCTACATCTTGCGCTATCAACCCCACCTGGGTGCTTGTATCAAAATGTTGAGTCGGGAATTCATCGGTTTTCATTTCGTAAGAAACACCTTGCAGTTGCAATATCTTTTCTAACGAATGTTGTAGCGGTTGGATGTTCTTTTTAAAGCGGCCATCGCTGGGGTAGGTAGTGCCGTTTGCCCACAAGTTGCCTAAAACCGAGAATACAATGGCTCCATTTTTTTGTGCCTTGGCCAGTTCGGTATAAGCACCCGTGGTTTCTATTACGCCTAAACTTACTTTGCCATTAGGTATATCATTTTGCAGACGAAGTTCGCCACCATAGGCCCCAATACCTACATCGCCATAGGTTCCTTTGTACAATGAAATTTTTGTAAGCCCCAATGCATTTGAAAACTGCAGGGGTACTGTTGGGTTTACACCGTTCATGCCAATACCTACATTGCCAGTTGTCGTATTCATAGCAAGTCCCCACCCGGCGCCTGTAGCGCCATACAAGCCCACCAGGTTGTCGCTTTGCATTCCTATAAAAGATGTATTGACTGTATTGGCAGCATTCGTGAGCCACAAGCCTGCGGATTGTGTACCTGTTGAAAGTTGTAATCTTCCTTTGAGTGTCATTCCAAATTCTCCCTGGTTAATTATTCGGGCACGTTCCGTGAAGTTGTAACTATTGCCATAGCCAAAAGCAAGATTGGATGCAGCGGCATCAGAGTACATTTGAAGTGTGCCGCCTTGTATGCCAAAACCATATTTAGGAGAGTTGCCCAGGCCGCCGTATAGGGAAACACGATTCCCTAACCGACTGCCAATATCCAGTGAATCGATGGCAAGAGGTCCCCCTTGTATGGTTGTATTGCCTTGTATTAAAGATGATCCATATTTGCTTATAATATTTCCTTTTAAAATTAAGTTACCTCTCACTTCTACATCGCTTGCAGCCGTCAATTTATCCCTAAAAATACCGGTGCCTACTACATCTAATTTTGCAAAAGGTGTGTCTATGCCAATACCAATTTTACCTGTATTGTTTACTGTTGGTACAGAATTGAAATCTGCCACACAAATCTTGATTGATCCATTTTCTACTATTGCACTTGAATAGCTGTATACCCGGCAATAAATAATACTGTTTGGTGTGAGGCCTGTAAAAGTATTGCCCACAAAACTGCAATAGATTTCAGTAAATATACCATTGCAAGCTGTTGCATTATACACAGCAATGGCCTGGCCGCTATAGGGCGGGTTATTTTCAAATCGAATATCTAATTTTCCGCTAGCAGGTACTCTTACTTTAAACCACACATCCCTTACAAAAGATGGGGTGGAAGCATAGCAGGGGTTGGGGATCGCAGGAGTTAAGGTTGCCCCTGTCCAGCTAAACACCTTAAATGGAGTGCAACCCTGGCCGAGCGGATCTGCAGCATCCACCGGAAATAAACCTGCATTGCATGGCTCATCTGCTAAAGTAGAAGTATTAGTAATACAAATTTTTAAGCTTGCGTTTGCTACGGAATTACTATACAGGGCAAAAACCCTGATATAAACTGTAGTGCCCGGTACGAGGTTCTTAAAATTACCATCACCTCCACTGCTGCCGCTAGTATACATGCAGGGAAATCCATTGTTACTCTGGTTGAATATGGTAAGTGCTCCTGCATTACAGGAACTGCTGGTATAAAATTCTGCGCACATGTTAGATGTGTTGGCGGTTGCTATTCTTGCATTAATTTCTCCATTGGCCGGCACGGTAAATTTATACCACACATCCATGTTTTGAAATCCGTTGCAGTAGGTGTTGCCGTAAGCTGCGTTGAAGGTTGCACCCGTCCAGGAATAAGTGGTTGTAGGTTCGCAGCCAAGATTCTCGATGGGTATACTAATGGCTCCGCAGGGATCGTCATTTGCAGGTTGTGCTACTGCATACATGTAAACAGATGAACCGATCAAAAGCAATATTACTTTTTTCATAAATTTTTATTGTAGGTTAAATGTAGCCACGCTATCAAAACATAGCTATCCCCGAAAAACATGATTTTTTCAAAAAAAAGCTGCATCAAAATTTGATACAGCTTTTTAAGAAAAACCAGTTATTTATTGTTTCATTACCATCCTTAATAATTTTTGCAAGCCATCATCAATACTAATTGTATACATCCCTTTTGCAAAACCACTCATATCTGTTTTGATATTTGTACTACCTGCCGATACAACAATCGTTCTTACAACTGCACCTCTTGCATCTGTTATCAATAGTTTTCGTTGTTGATTACTTGCGGTCAACAATACCGTAATCATATCTTTTGCAGGATTAGGGAAAACGGTGATGTTATTTTCTACAGCATTTCTGTTGATGGCGATGATGTTGCTGTAAATAAAACTTCCATTGAGATCAACCTGCTTCAGTCTATAATAACTGATGCCTTTTAAAGGTTGCCCGTCCGTAAGATTGTATTGGTGACGGCCCGGTGTATTGTATGCTGCCAGCGAGCCAATGCTGTTGAAATGAATACCATCTTCACTTTTTTCAACATTAAACGAAGCAGTGTTTATTTCATTTTCCGTTTTCCAGGTTAGCAACACATCTTTCGGTCTGTCCTGCGCAACAAAAGAAAGTAGTTTGAGGGGAACAAGACCGATGCCACTGGTAACAGTGAATGGAGAGAAACTCGTGAAGCCTGTTTGCGTGCGGCTATATTGCCCGTTGGCTGCTAGCACCGCAGCCCCAAAACTTCCGTACTCCCAAAGACTGGTATAATGAGCCGTGCGGCATAGCAGCCTGTCAAAGCCCGGCAACTCACTGTTGGTACTCCACCAAAATTCTGCTGTTGCGTTGCTGCCACCGGGTACGTCTTCGTTTATAAACCAGGTGCGATCTACATTTGCAAAATTGATGGTGTCGCCGCTTGCTCCGTTTAAGAGTACA
>JBKJKD010000030.1:0-5206 GCA_046597635.1 Ferruginibacter sp.
TTGAATACCAAACCAGCCACAGGCAACAATGGCCCTTAACATGGCCGGAATGTTGGCACCCTTTGTTCCAAAACTTGCTCTTGCAAAAACCGGGAATGAAATACCATATTTGGCACCTGCATGGCCATTTAAAATCATAGGAATTAAAACGATGCTGTTGCCTATAAAAATAGTGAGTACAGATTGCCACCAGTTCATGCCTCCTTCAATTAAAGAACTGGCGAGCATGTAGGTTGGTATGCACAGGCTCATGCTGATCCACAGTGCTGCATAGTTCCAGGTGGTCCAGGTTCTTTTTGAAAATGGAACCGGGGCAAGGTCTGCGCTGTGAAGCGATGACGCCAGTAGTTCTTCCGTTAACAATTCCTCAGCATGCATAAGCAGATTTTGGTAATTTAATTTACAGCTTCATCAGCAATTAAAAGTGCTTCGCTGATAATAGCCAATCCTTCATTAATTTGTTCTTTGGTTACAATCATTGGGGGACAAATAAATATATAGCCCCATCTTACAAAAGTGTACATGCCCAACTCCTTTATTTTTGCAGCCACCTTATTCATCACAGCCATTTCATCTGGCCGGGCATTAAAAGGCGCCATGGGTTCTTTGGTGCTGCGGTTTTTTACCAATTCCAGGCAACCTAATAATCCTGTTGTTCTAAAGTTACCAATGCTTGGATGTTTTTGTTTGAGCAGTTCTACCTGTGCCGTAACATATGCTCCCATGGCTGCGGCATTTTCTATCAGGTTATCATCTTCATAAATTTTTAGTGTTTCCAATGCGGCCGCACATGCTACCGGGTGCGCAGAGTAGGTAAGTCCCAATGATAAAACAGTGTCGTCATATTTTGCAGCAATGGTATCGCTCACCATCAGGCAACCAAAGGGCAGGTAACCGCAGGTTAATCCTTTGGCCATGGCAATCATATCGGGTATGATACCATGATTTTCAAAACCAAACCATTTACCTGTTCTTCCAAAACCACTCATCACTTCATCCATAATTAATAAGATGCCATGCTGGTCACACAAAGCTCTTACAGCTTTTAAATAACCCACAGGATATTGCAGGCAACCTGATGAACCACTTTCTCCTTCCAGCAAAATGGCGGCAATATTTCCGGCGCCTTCATAGGCGATTACCCGCTGCAGGCTTGCAACAGATTCTTTCAGTAAATTTTCTTCGCCATATTCCCAGCGGTATAAATAAGGTAAATCGAAATGCACAAAATTGGGCGCCTGTTGACTATCCACCGCTAGTTTGCGTGGATCGCCGCTGGCTGTCATGGCACCATTGCTGGAGCCATGATAAGATTGATATCGGGTTAATATCTTATGACGCCCGGTGTATAACCGGGCCAGTTTAATACCGTTCTCTATGGAAGTAGCGCCACAGATAGTGAAGAAGGCTTTGTTTAAATCGCCGGGGCAAATTTCTGCCAGCTTTTTACCAAGGTCCCCCCGAACCTTTGTAACGCAACTTGGCGTAACATAAGAAACCTCCTGCATTTGTTTTACCACGGCATCGGTTATTCGCTGATTGCCATGACCGATATTTACGTTCATCAAGCCACTGCTAAAATCAATATAGCGCTTGCCATCGTAGTCGTATAGATAAACTCCTTCGGCATGTTTTACTGCAATGGGGTTTTGGCCTTTTTGTTTGCTCCAGGAAAAGAGGGTGTAATCGAGATTATCCTGAATTACCTGCTGCCCCCCCGCCCCTGAAGGGGAGCTTTTAGACTCTGATGACTTGGTAGCAATTTTTGTTTCTGACATTATAATTTTTTTATTGTGTTTAAAATTTTAGCACACAGATGACACAGGTTTGACGAATGATCACGGATTGATTCTACTTCGTAGAATTATGGATTATCTTCAACTAGTTTCATCCTATTTTTCTAGCACACGGATGACACAGGTTTTATGGATGACAACGGATTGATTCTACTTCCTAGAATTATGTAAACGTTATCTTCCAAATTCTTTTTACAGGGATGAAATTACCCGGCGCCATTTCATTTGAACAAGTCCTTTCTATTATTGTCAAATATTTTTCTTTTTATTTGTGGTTTTTTGCCAAAATTTAATAAAAGACCAACTTCAATATTTGTTGCTTTCAGATAGTTAATTAATTGGGCCTCATTTTCCTGAACCAAAACCTCATTTGCCTTTAACTCAACTGCAACCATTTCTTCTACAATAATGTCAGCGATATATTCCCCAACAATATTTCCGAAATAGTAAACCATTATTCTTTTTTCTTTAGCTACGTTGAACCCCATTGCTGTAAGTTCTATAACCATGGCGTTCTGGTATACCCTTTCCAGAAAGCCATACCCAAGTGTATTATAAACCTTATAAAATGCCTGGATAATTTTCTCAGTTACATCTTCGTGTTTCATATTAAACTTTGATGGTTTAATTTATTTTGCGAAGCAAAAAAACAGTGTTAATCCTTCTGATCCTTATCATCCGTGTTCCTGTCTTCTAACTCATCCAATTAACCCCCGCTTCTGCATTCCACTTGGTGGTACTCTTCTTTAGCTTTGTCCAAAATTCTATAGAACTTTTACCGGTGATGTCCCCTACGCCAAACTTACTTTCATTCCAACCGCCAAAGCTAAATGGCTCACGGGGCACAGGCACGCCAACGTTTACGCCAATCATACCGGCGCTGGCTCTGTCAATAATGTATCGGGCCATACCGCCATTTTGGGTGAATACACTTGCGGCGTTACCATAGGGGTTGGCATTTTCTATGGCCAAAGCCTCGTCAACCGTATTGGTGCGCATGATGGAAATTACTGGACCAAAAATTTCTTCTTTGGCAACACTCATTGCTGGTGTTACAAAATCTATTACGGTGGGGCCTACATAATACCCATCTTCTTTACCTGCAACAGTTGCATTGCGGCCATCTACTAAAATTTTAGCGCCATCTCTTTCTGCTTCGCCAATATAGCGTTCAATTTTTTCTTTGCTTTCTTTACTAATCACTGCGCCAAGGTTTTCTCCAGGAATAATCTTTTTAGCTTCGTCACATATTTTGTCTATGATGCTATCCACATTTCCCACACCTATCATGGCGCTGGCAGCCATGCAACGCTGGCCTGCACAGCCACTCATAGAGGCAGCCACATTTTGGGCAGTCATGCCGGGGATAGCATCCGGCAACACCATTAAATGATTTTTGGCACCACCCAATGCGAGGCATCTTTTGTAATTGTGTGTGGCTCGCTGGTACACTATTTTGGCAACCTTGGTAGAACCCACAAACGAAACGGCTTCTATACCCGGATGATCGCAAATAGCTTCTACAATTTCGGTATCGCCATGAACAATATTTAATACACCATCGGGCAAACCTGCTTCTTTTAAAATTTCTGCCAGCCGCCCGCAACTAAGTGGCACTTTTTCTGATGGTTTTAGGATCATACAATTGCCAAGGGCTATAGCGTTTGGTATGGTCCAGTTGGGCACCATGCTCGGAAAATTAAAAGGAACGATAGAAGCCACCACACCGAGTGCCACATGTTCTGTACGGCATTCAACCCCCCTGCTTACCTCCAGTACTTCGCCGGTTACCAGCTGTGGCAGGGAAGTGGCAAACTCTGTCAACTCTATACATTTTTCAATTTCTGCAACAGATTCTCCATACATCTTTCCATTTTCTTCGCTGCACAATTCTGCCAGTTCTTTCAGGTATTTTTCCAATAAATATTTATAGCGAAAAAAAACCTGCACCCTGTCTTTTATAGGTGTTTTGCTCCAGGCGGGGAAGGCTGCCTTGGCTGCTTTAACTGCATCGTCTAAATCTTTGAAGGAAGACATGGGAACTGTGGAAAGATGATTGCCATCCACCGGAGAAACTACCTCCATTGTTCTGTTGGTAGTGGCATTTACAAACTGGCCATTGATGTAATTTTGAATAGCAGGATATTTCATATGCTGTAATTATTGTAAAAAATAAGTATTGAAAATAAAAATATTTTAGTTATAAACCATAAAATTGATTGATATTTTATTTAAAAGCCGCAATTTTGTCTTCATACATTTTTTATGCAAAGAAATAATATAGCCTTAGACGATCTTGACTTTTCGATTCTTTCCTGCCTTCAGCAGGACGGGCGAATGAGTTTTACCGTGATGGCAGATCAACTAAAAGTATCGGTTGGTACTATTCGCACCAGGGTAAATAAATTGATTGAAGATGGAACGGTTAACATCATTGGACGTGTAGACCCGGACAAAGTAGGGTTTCATTCCTATGCACATATAGCGGTATATGTGCGCCCTGCAACCTTAAAAGAAAAGGTGGCACAAAGCATTGCAAAATTTAAAGAAGTAAGTTTTTTGGCAATGACTTCCGGTGATTATGATTTGGAAGTGGATGTAATGTGCAGGGATAATGATCACCTGGTACATTTTGTAAATGAAATTTCAAAAATTGACGGAGTAAACCAAACTAAAACGACTATCTATTTTAAGGTATATAAATATGCACAGCCGGATTTGAATTTGTTGAAGAAGTGAGTCAGAGATGTTGGTAGGTGGTGAATTGTCAATGGTGAATCGTGAATGTGCGGCATTTGACATGGTGGTGGGTAAACAAGCCTTGCGCAATTCATAATATCACCGAAAGCATCATCCTGGTTGAAGTCTGATTCACCATTGACCATTCACCATTCACAATGATCATTTCAAATGATTCCAACCCTGCGCTACCAAAGCATGTTTGTTGCCTCCACGGGTTATCAAATGTTTTCCCTCTGCAGGTTCTGTTATATAGCCAATCACTGAAATGCCAGGATTGTTTTTTACTTTTTCATAATCTGCCTGTGAAACAGTGAAGAGTAATTCATAATCTTCCCCACCACTCAAAGCGCAGGCGGTTGGATCCAACTGTAAGTTGTATGCAAACGCTTTAGCATCATCATTCAGCGGCAGTTTATCTTCATACAGCACACAGCCGGTATTACTTTCTTTGCAGATATGCAGAATGTCGCTGCTCAATCCATCGCTGATGTCCATCATACTGCTGGGCTTAAAGTCGGCCTCGGCAAAATATTCTATGCTGTCTTTTCTGTCTGCAGGTTTTAGCAGCCGGCCTACTATGTAAGACTGTCCTTCCAGGTCGGGTTGGGCACCGGTAGTTTCAAATATTTTTTTCTCTCTTTCCAATAGTGTAAGGCCGAGAAATGCGC
>JBKJKD010000058.1:0-21751 GCA_046597635.1 Ferruginibacter sp.
AAGTCACGCATGGCATATTTTACCGTGGGGTCTGCTTCTAGTTTCATACCCTTGTTGATGCGGTTCATGTACACGCTTGCTATGAGGCCCTTATCTTTTAATTTATTTGTTTCCTCTTCTACAATGCTTGCCATGGTATACACCTGCTGCGGCGTAAGATTGATAGCTGCAGCTTTTTGTGTTCTCTCCTTGTTCCAAAACTTTTCTTGCTCGTCTTTGAGCCGATTGAATATTTTTCTGAAATTGCTGTTCCAGTTAATGAGGTAAGTGTTTGGTATAACAAGGGTCATCACGCTGTGAGAATCTACGCCGTAGCTTTTGAGTGAATCGTTGCTCCCCAAAAAACGAATGGTTTCCAGTGAATCGGCTTCAAACTGCTGACCTATTTTTCTAGCCAGGTCCTCTTTTGTTCGCAATTTATTGATCACTAACCGAACAGGCGACTGTTTGCCAGACTTCAACATTTTTAATAAGCTGTAAACACTCATGCCCTTTTTGATTTCGTAGCGACCTGGCTTTACATTCTTATCATATTTTACCTGGCTGGCTATCTTGTCAAAAAAGAAGGTGCCGGATAGTATTTCTTTTTCCTGCAGATCGCTCTTCACTTTTTGAAACGGAGCGCCGGTGGAGATATAAAAATATTTGCCCTCCGGGGCGGAAAGCGTAGGCCCAAAAACCTGCCAGCCTGTATAAATAGCTGCGATGGAAACTACGATCAACAAAGCGGCAACAATTTTCTTCATACGAGGATTTTACATTGATAACTTAAACAAAGTAAAATAAAAAACCCCGCTTTGAAGCGGGGCTATAAAATTTTAGATTTGTTTTATTTGTTGGCGGGTGCTGCAGGCTGCGTTCCAGGCATGGGCGTGGTGTTGGCAGGAGTGGTAGTTTTTGGAGCAGTAGTAGGTGCATTGTTCAGCAATTCATCATTTGCAGAGGAACTACTTGCATCTTTAGGTATAAATGCCGGCGAAGCCAGGCAAAGCAAACCCACTATAGCAGCAAAAAACCAAGTTCCTTTTTCAAGTATATCTGTGCTTTGCTTTACGCCCATCAACTGGTTGCCCAGGCCACTTAAGGAACCTGAAAGTCCACCACCTTTTGGGTTTTGGATCAAAACAATGAGGCCCAGTACCACAGAAAAAATAATAATTAAAACCCCGAATAAAACTAACATGTGAATTTATTTTTGTTGAATTTGATCTATTTTGGCTGCAAAGTAAGCGATTTTGGAAGGATCGAGCAAACTTAATTTCTCATATATTTCTTTTGCCTTATGTAGTTTTCCTTGCTGCAAAAATACCTCTGCCATCGATTCTGTTATCACCTGCTCTTCTTTGTTGCTTTTTTCTGCCAGCTTTTGAACAGAAAGGTCCAGCACTTCACTACCTGCAGGCAACTTGCCGTCGTGCACTTTCTTCATAGTCTTTAACCACTCTGTAAAACTCTTCAGCTGTTTACCGAGTTTGTCATTGGGCAGGGCTTCCTCTCTTAGCTTGATGCCCTGCGATGCAAAATAATCTGTAGCGTATAGAGGAGTAAAGAGGAGTGTGCCCTCAACGCTTGGCAAAGCAGGAGCCAAACTCGGTTGTTTGGTAGATGAAGAATTGGCATTCTCCGTTTTGTAAATAGGAGCAGCTGCTGCAGGTTCTTTGTTTTCTACAGGTGCTGCTATAACATTGGTAGTATCTTCTGGAAGTACTAGCACTTCAGGAATTTTTTCCTGCTTTTGCTCCTCACGTTCAGTTGATGTTGCTGCTTCTGCAGCTTCATCAGCTTGAAGGGCAACGGTTTCTGCTTCATTAATTATAACAGGTATTTCTTCTTCCCTGATCAGCTCTTGCAATACTTCTGTGTTTGCGAGAGGTACTGGCAGTATAACTGCTTTTATAGATAAGGGTTCTTTGTGCAGCTGGCTTTGCAACCAAAAAGTATTGTTGAAGTGCAATGCAGTTTTGGCTGCAATTTTTGCATAACCATTATCTTTTGTACCTGCCTGTTTTAGTAAAAAAAAATGCGCCAGCGAAAAGTAGGGGTGGTCCTTTGTAGCTTGCTGCAACAGGGCAGCGGCTCCGGCATCGGATACATCTTGGTCAAAAATATTTTTATACAATGGTTGAAAAGGCATGTTTCAAAACTAAAAGATTAAACTACAATCTGCAAAAGTATTATCCAATATCTGTCAATACTAATATGTGTGGATAGGATGGTCGGGAGATGGCGGCCTGACTTTTACCAGTTTGAAAATATTTTATTAAAAATTTCATCAACCAAATTCTTCACAATGGTCTCATTCAGGGTTCTTTCTGCATCCTGCAAGGAAAGTTTCGCATCAAAATCAAAAGTACGCATCAGGTCCGCTTCAAAGCTTTTGGTATCGTCCAGCGTATTTCGAAATACGAGGTGAAAGCCAACAGTGAGCCTGTTGCCACTGCTGTTGTTGCCGCTGATACTCACTGTGCTGGTGTAATATTGTGACACAAACCCGCTGATGTCGTAATGTGCATCGTCGTTGTTCGTTTGCTTTAACCGGGTCGTATTAATCACCTTGGCTTTTAATTGCTCAGTAAGCTGCGGACTCAATTGTGTGTTTACATAGGTCGCTTTGTTTTCCAGGTAGTTTACTCTAAAGGTTTTCACTTCTATGGGAATGGGCGCTGTGTCCTTAAACCCGTATTTACAGGTAGAAAATGTAAAGACCGTTACCAAAAATGCTAATCCAACAATAAGTTTAATTTTATTCTGTGCTGACTTCATCTTTAATTATTCAAGTTTAAAACAATCCCACATACATAATTATAAATCACCAATCCTAACTCCCAAATCATAAATCAGAAATCATAAATCAGACATCATAAATCCGACATCCTAAAGGTCCTCAATATCATATTCCTTCAACTTACGGTAAAGCGTTCTTTCGCTAATACCAAGGTCAAGGGAGGCATCTCTTCTTCTACCACGATGTTTCTTCAGCGCCTTAATGATGAGTTCCTTTTCTTTGTCTACAATGCTGAGCGATTCTTCCACCTCTTCATGCTGGTGAATAGCGCTATCGTTATTGTTGTGTAAGATAACCGGGGAATTGCCTGTATAAGATGCGGGTGTATTTGCGGTTACGTGCAGTTCTTTGATGTTGCCATTGTCGCCTGCAAATACGGGAGCCCTATTGCTGCCGCCGTTAGGATTTTGTAAAAGATCGAAAAACATTTTCTTCAGTTCGTTTACATCTTTCTTCATGTCGAAAAAAAGCTTGTAAAGAATTTCCCTTTCATTGGCAAACTCCGTTTGACTAACTACACCTGCACCATGCGATAAAACCGGCAGGCGGCTAAATTGATTGTCTGGCAGAAAAGTTCTCAACTGATCTGCCGAGATATTTTTGTCTTTGCTTAAAACAGAAATCTGCTCGGCAATGTTTTTCAATTCCCGAACATTGCCGGGCCAGCCATAATTTAACAGCACATTTCTTGCTTCATCGCTTAACTGCACAGATGTTGTTTTATAGCGATCTGCAAAATCAGTAGCAAACTTTCTAAACAAAAGAATTACATCTTCTTTGCGGTCT
Source organism: Ferruginibacter sp. (assembly GCA_046597635.1). Taxonomy (GTDB): domain Bacteria; phylum Bacteroidota; class Bacteroidia; order Chitinophagales; family Chitinophagaceae; genus Ferruginibacter. Next base: position 3,572 of record JBKJKD010000058.1, read on the forward strand.
CTTAAAGCCGGAACCCTTATGGGAACTGTATTAAGACGATAATATAGATCTTCTCTAAAACGGCCCTTTTGGGTAAATTCCAAAAGTTCTTTGTTGGTAGCTGCTATTACCCTTACATCGGTCTTTTGCACTTTGCTACTTCCTACCCTGATGTATTCGCCGGCTTCCAGTACCCGAAGCAGCCGTGCTTGCGTGCCCAGCGGCATTTCGCCTATTTCATCTAAAAATATAGTACCACCGTTTACGGTTTCAAAATAACCTTTGCGACCATCTACGGCACCAGTGAAGGAGCCTTTTTCATGGCCAAATAACTCGGAGTCGATGGTGCCTTCAGGTATTGCGCCGCAGTTAACGGCAATGAAAGGATTGTGCTTTCTGGCCGAGAGCGCATGAATAATTTGGGAAAAAACTTCTTTACCCACGCCACTCTCACCATTGATTAATACGCTTAGATCGGTATTAGCTACCTGCACGGCTACGTTCAGTGCATGATTCAATGCGGGAGTATTGCCAATAATGGCGAAACGATTTTTGATTGCTTGAATGTCCATAAACTGCTATCTCAGGGGCCAATCACTGATTGCCTGAGGTAAATTTTTTAAGTTATATTAATTAGCTGCTCCTGCATGTATGTTTGAGGAGTCGTTTTCTTTTTGTTCTGAAGTATCGGCATTTACACCCCTCAAGGTACCGGCTGTACAGCTTGTAATCAGCAGGTCTACATAGTCGCCTTTTTTAAAATCTCCTTTGGCAAAAACAACCACTTTGTTCTGGTCTGTTCTCCCAAAAAGTTCCCCTTCATCTTTCTTGGAAGTGCCTTCTACCAAAACCCTAAAAGTCTTGCCTACTTCCTTTTGCATGCTTTCAAGAGAGTGTATGCGGTGAAGCGTAACCATTTCCTGCAACCTTCTTTTTTTATCTTCCAGGGTCACATCATCTGCAAATCTTTTTGCTGCAAGGGTACCCGGCCTTTCAGAATAAAAATACATGTAAGCCAAATCAAACTTGCAGTATTCCATCAAGCTCAAAGACTCCTGGTGTTCTGCTTCTGTTTCGGTGCAAAAGCCGGTTATCATATCTGTAGAGAGACCACAATCGGGCAACAATTCCCGGATGCGATTCACTTTGGCAATGTACCACTCACGGCTATAAGTGCGGTTCATCATTTGCAATACACGGCTGCTGCCGCTTTGCACGGGCAAGTGTATGTAGTTGCAAATGTTGTCGTATTTTTTTATGGTAAATAAAACATCGTCTGTAATATCCTTGGGGTGCGATGTAGAAAAACGAACCCTGAGCAATGGGGATATTTGGGCTACTTTTTCCAATAACATGGCAAAGGTCACGGTGTCCCCGCTCCCCGATGCGGGCATCACTGTACTCTGCAAATTCAAAGTACTATCTGAAATTACAGATGCTTCAGAAGCTCCTCCTTCCGATGGGTTTGGGGAGGCCACCCAATGGTAACTGTCTACGTTTTGACCCAGCAGCGTTACTTCCCTGTAGCCGTCGTTGAACAATGCTTCACATTCCTGCACAATGCTGTTTGCATCCCTGCTTCGCTCCCGGCCCCGGGTAAAAGGCACTACGCAAAAAGAACACATATTGTTGCAGCCCCGCATAATGCTCACAAAAGCAGTTACGCCATTACTGTTTAGCCTAATAGGTGCTATGTCTGCATAGGTTTCATCCCGGCTCAGCAATACATTCACCCCTTTCTGCCCAGTGTAGGCATCTTCGGCCAGCGCCGGCAGGTGCCGGTACGAATCTGGTCCTACTACGATGTCTACCAGTTTTTCTTCTTCTAAAAATTTTCCTTTGAGTCTTTCAGCCATGCAGCCCAGCACACCAATCACCAGGCCGGGTCTGCTTTTTTTCATCAGGCGAAAAGTAGTGAGGCGCTGGCGCACTTTTTCCTCTGCTTTTTCCCTGATGGAGCAGGTGTTGATGAGAATAAGATCGGCCAATTCTGTGTGAGGAGTAGCTGCATAGCCTTTATCCTGAAGGATAGATGCTACCACTTCACTATCTGCAAAATTCATGGCGCAGCCATAACTTTCTATGTAAAAATATTTGTAGGGAGAAACCAGGGCAATACTTTGGGTAGCAAATGGTTGCCCCTGCAGCGTTTCATCGTGTGTTTTATCTAAAAGAAGCTCCTGCATTAACCTTGTAAAATTTAGACAGCAAATATAATCTAAATAAAAGTTATCAATGACAGGATGTCACCTTATTAACAAGCAGCTTATTTTTAAAGTGCTCTATGCCCATTTAATTCAGGATTTATATCCTCTGAAGAAAATTCATGACCTGCTTTAAAAGTGATTTTATTGAAGGGCGAAGGCATAATTCCTGCCCCTTAGAAACTGTGCCATTGATTGCTTTTTCACCCAGTCAAACCCGTCCTACGGGCTAAAGACCATAAAAAAGGCGTTTACCGTCGTGTGGATAATAGCACACATGCTGTATCCACCATATGTCATTTTGATTGAATACAGAACTGGTTGCGACTTTGGGTTTCCGGGAAACCGACGGTAAGGTATTGGTAAACTGTTGGTGCGCCTGTGGGCGTAGCGCCTCTGGCCCGTTGATCACTCATTCTACACCAGTCTTCGCCATAAATTACCTGTTGTAAACCCTGTTGAAATATCGCTCCCTTGAACCAAGTTGGGTTTCCCTACCGATGCCGTAAAAGTGGGCCACAGTAGCTGGTCGCTCGTAGGTTCCGCAATTGCCCGCACCAGGGTCTTACCGGTAGGGTAAACTTTTAAAAGGAAGGTAGAGCGAAAAAAAATATCGAGACGCCGTAAGTGTCTAGGTAGTTTCAGCAGTGTTATGCGCATCCTTTTTTGGAAACATCTTAGCAAGCCAGGTTTGACCAGCAGGAGTTATCCAGCTGCTTACCAGCTGTCTTTTAGCGGTGATACTGTTGTCGAAGTGCAGCGTATTCTCGTCTATAAATTTATTGCCAATTGCATAAGAAAGTTGAGAGAGTGGAAGTTGTTCAATTTTATCTTTTACGATAAAGGTGAGCATCTGCCGATTAAACATATCTACCCCATATTTTTTTTCAATTGCTTTAATGAGGTGCACCGAGCTATCAGTGCTGCAGCCACTCACACCTGCTGCTGTTTCGTCTGCCATCAAAACAATAAAACGTCCAAAAAATAAATTAGCAAAACCTTTTACAGGCGTACCATGGCTGTTCCATTTGGCAACGAAATCCTGTAGCATGTCTTCCATCTCCAAAGCCTCGCTAATAAAAAACAAGCGGCTGCTCTGATAGATCCATACTCTGGAAGCATCGCTAAAATCTTCCGGTAAATGTTGTTGTATATCTAAATCCATATAGTAATTTTTTATCAGCCCGCACAGAGATGGCCTCAGTGGCTTACATGGAAGCCGCCACCAATTCGGCAATATCCATCACAGCTACTGACGCTTCTTTTTCTTTATTTTTTACGCCATCTGTAAGCATGGTGTTACAAAACGGACAGGCGGCAGCAATAACGGTAGCCCCAGTTTCTATAGCCTCGTTGCTTCTTTCTATATTCACCCTTACGGTACCTTTTTCTTCTTCTTTAAACATTTGTGCGCCGCCGGCGCCGCAGCAAAGACCATTGCTTTTGCAACGTTTCATTTCTACCAGTTCCACATCCAGGGCTTCCAACACTTTGCGGGGTGCCTCATAAATATTATTGGCACGGCCCAGGTAGCAACTGTCGTGGTACGTAATTTTTTTACCGTTGAAAGCGCCTCCTTCTTTTAATGTTATTTTGCCATCATCAATTAGTTGTTGCAAAAAACTGGCATGGTGTATTACTTCATAAGTGCCGCCCAGGGCAGGATATTCGTTGGTAAGAATGTTAAAACAATGCGGGCAGGCGGTAACAATTTTCTTGATGCCGTACCCGTTTAGAATTTGTATGTTCTGGTAAGCCATCATTTGGAAAAGGAACTCGTTGCCGGCACGCCTTGCCGGGTCGCCCGTACACAATTCTTCTTTGCCAAGGATGGCATACTTAATACCTACTTTATCCAATATAGTTACAAATGCCTTGGTAATTTTTTGTGCCCGCTGATCAAAACTTCCGGCACATCCTACCCAAAATAAAACCTCCGGATGTTCACCATTTGCCATCATCTCCGCCATTGTTGGTACATGCATACTTTCGTGTTTCCAACAAAGTAACCAAACATTTGTGATTGAACTTTGATGGTATGCAATTATTTTTACAAAATTATAACCCGCACTTGTCAAGTATTCTTAAAAAATTTACCAACTGGGAAGCATGGCCTTTCAAACTAATATATGCACCACTGGTGCCGGTATGGTTTCTCTATATGTTGCGGTCCGGCGCTGTATGGTTTTTTACCAGCAGTAATCCTAAGCTCACTTTTGGCGGTATGGATGGCGAGCCTAAAAAGGAAATGTACGATCTGCTGCCTCCCCACTTATATCCTCCAACATTTAATGTAGTGCCTTCCGATGATTTTGAAAGCATTAAGCAGCAATTGGAAGAAAAGAAAATCATTTATCCACTTGTAGTGAAGCCTGAAGTAGGATGTGCGGGTGTTTTGTTTAGAAAGATAGATGATGAGGCAGAGTTGAGATCCTATCATGCGCAGGTTCCGGTTGAGTATATTGTGCAACAGTTGGTGCTGTATCCCATGGAAGTAAGTATTTTTTACATCCGTCACCCCAGGGAGAAAAAGGGACGGATCACCGGCTTTCTGCACAAGATTCCCCTTAATGTAGAAGGCAATGGTTTCAATACATTAGAGCAGTTAGTGCTGTTGCACCCTAAGGCTTGTAAGCGTGTGAGAGAGTTGCATAGCAAGCACAAAGAAAATTGGCATACCGTGATAGCTATCGGGCAAAAATATATGCTGAGTCATGCTGCCAATCACAACCGGGGAGCTCATTTTATAGACCTAAAGGAACATATAGATGAAGATCTGGTAGCAATTTTTGATGGTATTAGTTTACAAATAGAGGATTTCTTTTATGGGCGTTATGATATTTTGTGCAATAGCATTGCCGATCTAAAGAAGGGTAAAAATTATTTGATCCTGGAATATAATGGTTGTGGAGCCGAGCCTAATCACATATATGACACCGGCTACACACTTACTGCCGCCTACAGGGAAATTTTGCAACATTGGGATGATTTGTACCAAATAAGCCGGTACAACCGTAAATCTGGAATTGAGCCGTGGGCATTGTTGCGGGGATTGCGTTTCAGGCAGTCAACAAAAAAACATTACAAAATTTTACAAGCTGCTGATCATACGATCGGTTAGAGATTAAAAAGGTTTTCCATGGGTGTGCCCAATGAGCCAACGGGTTACAAAAGGTAATCTTTTCAAGAGCAGAATAAACCAGTTTGTCATTGTTTCATTTCCAAAGAAAAATTGGATGATACGCCCATATTTTAATCGACTGGCAAAGTGATGACGCCATTCTTCTATATAGCTCAACTCCATTTGTTGCCTTGATAAATTATTCTGTAAAAACGCATCCACAAGGGGTGCTAAAACCTTGGAACTATGCAGGGCCATACTCATTCCGTTGCCGCATAGCGGCGTAATCAATCCCGCCGCATCCCCCAGCATCAACACATGATTTTCTACCTGCGATTTTTGTAAGAAGCTAATCTGTGAAATGGAAACTGGTGCTTCATATAATTTTTTGCTATGCTGCCAGATGTGTTTTAGGTGTGGATTCTTTAACAGCACTGTTTCCTCCATCTTCTCAATAGATTGATCGTTGTCTTTCAGATTGTCAGTATGTGTGAGGTAGCAAAGGCAATATCGGTTGTCTTCTATTTTAGAAATACCGCAATAACCATTTTTAAAATTGTGCAGCGCAATACTATCCACAGCAAAGTCTGTTTCTATATGATATTTTACACCAGTGTATTGGTTAAGTTTCCGGGAATCCTGTCTTGTAAAAGATCGTTTCCATTTCACATCCAGGTTGCTCTTTTTTCCAAAGCTTCCGCAGCAAACGGTGCTGTAAAAAGTTCCTGCATTTGTTTGGATGTTAAAGCGCTCATTACCGAAAGTTACATCAGCTACTTTGCAAGATTCCATCACTTGCACGGATGCGGCTACAGCCAAATCTTTTAAAATTTTATCCAGCTTATAACGGCTTATTCCAAAGCCGCCTAGTTGCAGGTTCTCTTGTAACTGGCGGCCATTGGGGGCAGACACGATTAGTTTATTGATTCGTGGTAGCTGTAGCTGGCTGAGTGGCACACCAAGGCTTTCTAAAAAAGGCCAACTTTCCATGCTGATGTACTCTCCACAAACTTTGTGAAAAGGGTAGGTTTCTTTTTCAAACAAAATTACCCGGTAGCCTTTTTGGGCCAACTGTATAGAAAGTGCTAGTCCTGCCAGTCCGCCACCAACAATGGCTGTGTCGTAGGTTGCTGATTCCTCCATCATTATTTTTTAAAAATTAGTAGGTACCTAAAGGCCCACATCCACCGCAGGCGAAAATTAGGAATACCGGCTGCTAAAAAAATTTCTTTCCACTCATTTTTACGGAATCCCCGGGCAACCGATAGGGGAGCGTCGTTTTTCACCAAATAGGAGTTGGAAAAAAAATGCGTGATCCACCGAATGGAATAGTATGCCAATGGGTGGCGCTGTAGATCGTTGATGAAAAAGCCCTGCCGGCCGTTGGCTTTCATCCAGCCCATCATGTACACCAGTTCCTCTTGCGTAAAGTGGTGACAAAACAACGATGAAAAAATAATATCCGGAGGGTCGTTCGCCAGGTCCGCCAGCTTATAATCGCTGCAAATCCAGGTGGCGGGCATATCAGTATTTTTTTGCCGGGCAAAGTCAATGCATTCCTGTTTCATATCTATGCCGGTAAGTTCTACCTTAATATTTCTGGAGGAACAATACTTATAAATTGCTCTGAGGTTATCGCCACCGCCGCAACCAATTTCACAAACGCTTATGCTCCCTCTGTTTTGGTTGTAAAAAGCTTTAAATCCTTTGGTAGTAATAACGTGCCCCCCCAGCAGGCGGTTGATGGTATCCAACTCCTGCATATTTTTTTTGATATCGGCAAAAGGGATATCTGCCGCATCAAGTAACTCTTTTTTTGTGGATCTGTTTTTTAAATCAATCATAAGTTGCCAAAAAAGTTTCCATAGTAAGACCGGGGCCAAATGCTGCACCGAATACTTCTGCCCTGCTGGCAGCACTCTCTTTTAACTCGTTGAGTATTTTTTGCAAAACAAAAACGATACTTGCAGAACTCATGTTGCCATAATCTTTGAGCACATCGTGTGAGTAATGCAACTCACCGTTTTTTAATTGCATGCTTTCTTCAATAACCTGTAAAATCTTTTTGCCACCGGGATGTATGCACCAATGGCTAATGTCTTCTTTTGTTTTGCCGGCTGGTTTCAATGCATTGCCAACCAATACTTCAAAATCTTCTTTTATAAGTTCTGGTACATAACCAGTAAGTGTCATCAAAAATCCTTTGCCAGAAAGCTCCCAGGACATATCTGCCTTTCCCTTAAAGGATACCTGCGAAAAGAAATGATGCAGGTTTAGGCCTTTCTCTTCGATAGTGTTTTGCACAAGCATGGCACCACAGCCATCAGAGAATAATAAGGACGACAGCATATTATTTTGCGTAATCTCCTTCTGAAAATGTAATGTGCAGAGTTCGGTACAAACTACCACCACCTTGGCCTCGGGGTACGTGCTGCAAAAAGCGTGTGCTAATTTTAAACCATGAATGGCGGCATAACAGCCCATAAAATTTACGGAAGTGCGCTGCAGACTTGGCGATAGGTTCATGGCTTCCATTACCTGAAGGTCCAGGCCCGGGGCACTCATTCCTGTACAGCTTACCGTAATCAGGTGTGTAATTTCAGATGGGTCAATTTTCCCCTTGATGCACTTGTTGATGGTATTTACGGAAAGATCTACCGAAGTATCGTTGTAGAGTTTCATCCGCTTTTCAAGGTTTGGAAATGGCTCCAGGTCGTCCCGCTCCGAAAAGAAACGCCGCTCGTTAGCAGGGAGATTAAAATCCTCCAGTACGGAATATCGTTTGTCAATTCCGCTCTGCCTGTATAAAAACCTAAGCTTACGACTTTCTACCGCATCCGTACAGTATACTTTATCAGCGAAGGCATAAAGGGTGTCCTGGGCGTGTGCATATGGAGGGTTTCCTGTTGCTATCGAAGTTATTTTACTCAAAATTTTTCTACTATTAAAATGCTGATAAAAGCTGCGTTGGTGCAAATGGAACCAACGAGGTTCATGGTCATGGTATTTTTAAAATTAGCTGCAGCTTCCTGCTCAAACACTTTTTTCATCCACCAAAAGAAATATACGAGAGCAGGCAGCATTAAGATCTGTATGATAAAAAAGCGGTCGAGCTCAAGGTTGTTGGCGAAATACCATGCCAGACAAATCATGGCCACTACAAATACGATGGCAGAAAAAATAAAGGTACCCCTGTAACCAAGACGGGCACTCAGGCTCTCTACTCCATCTGCTGCATCTTGTTTGTGCTGGTAAATTTGGGTGAGCGGGTAAAAAGCACCAATTAAAAGGGACGATCCCAAAAGTGCACTCCAGTTTACCCACAAATATTTTTGCTGGCTGCACCCATGTTTCACAATAAAAAAGACAAGTGCTCCCTGGAAGATGATAACTGTTAGGTATCCGATGAAAGGATATTTTTTTAAACGGATGCCGCGGTAGCTATAGGCCCTGGAAGCGAGTATAAATAAAAGAATGCCTGCAAAAAAATAAACACTTATGACCATGCTCAATAGCAGGGCAGCAGCATCCATAAGCAAAGTAACATGGTACAATTGCCTGGTTGGTTGTTGCGGGTCTTTTACACCGCCAATACTGCTCACGTCTCTATCCATATAGCTGTTGTAGCCGTTGCTGGAAGGATAAACCAACAAGTGTAGAATGAGGAATATAAAGATGGCGTGGCTGGTTTGAATGTTTGCAACCTGGCTGAGCGCAAACCAATAAAGGGGCATTAGGAAAAAAGAAAAATGAAAACGCAGTAACTGAATGGTAGACGATCTAAGCATAAATAAACAAACTGTAATTTATACAATGTTTGTTACAAGTAGGTTTACTTGTTTACCGCATAAGGTCTCACTTTGGGGTTTTAATCTTACAACCTTTGCCGGTTACATTTTGAGTTTTGATTCTGTGTTTCTGCACTGCTCCTTATCTTTGAACGATGCAGGCACTGGTAAGGGTATTTTTTTGGGGAATGTTGATTAGCTTTTTAGGGACTTTACCCATGGGAACGCTCAACATAACTGCAATGCAAATAGGCATACAAGAAAGTGTGAAAAATGCGCTGCTCTTTGTATTAGGTTCTTTAATTGTAGAAATGATCTATGTGCGAATATCTCTGGTAGGCATTAGCTGGATACAGAAGCAGGAGAGGCTTATGAAGGTAATGCAGTGGATTACCCTTGCTATTATTGTTGCCCTTGCAGCAGGCAGTATTGTCGCCGCACTGCACCCAAGCGATGAGGCCAAAAATGTAGTGCTACAAAATAATTTACACCGCACGCTACTGGGTATGTTTATGTGTGCCATAAACCCGGTGCAGATTCCATTTTGGTTTGGGTGGAGTTCTGTGCTGTTTACCAAAAAAATATTGCAGCCCGTGAACAACCAATACAACTCCTACATCGTTGGTATCGGCCTGGGCACTTTAATAGGAAACAGCCTTTTTATTTTTGGCGGCAAGTATCTTGTTCAGCGAATTAGTGATAGCGAGACCTACCTCAACTGGGTAATTGGCGGCATCTTCTCCATCACCGCTTTGATACAGTTGTATAAAATTTTACGCCACAAAGGAGCTGCAGATAAAATTCACGATCTACACCCTGAGGATAATCCGGAGATGATTTAGGAATGATGGGTGTTAATGTTGCGTGTTTAATGTTGAGTGAATTTGGAATTACGAGTGACGAATTTGGAATGTAACGTTAGAAGTGATGAGTAACGAATGAATTTGCAATGACGAATGACGCATAACGAGTTTGAAAAGATGAGAATGTCATAAATAAAGCGATGTTCGAATAGATGCTAGGTAAAAGAATAAGCAACGATTGACCATTGCCCATTGCCCATTGACCTTTCACCTTTGACCTTTGATATCCTAACACCGACACATTGCTCCTTCAATTCAAGTCCTTCACCCATGCATCCCTGTCATCGGGGCTCAGCTTCCAGGGAGCAAAATTATTCTCAATACTATTAAACATGGCGTTCCATTCCTGCGGTGCATTGCTATCTTCCATAATAAGGCTTCTGCGTAGTTCAACAATAATATCCAGTGGGTTAATGCTTATAGGACACTCTTGCACGCAAGCGTTGCAGGTAGTGCAGGCCCGCAATTCTTCTACAGTGATGTAGTCATTCAACAGAGTTTTCCCATCGGGTTTAAACTCGCCGTTGAGCTTTATATTTTTACCGACTTCGTTAACCCGGTCACGGGTGTCCATCATAATTTTTCTAGGGCTCAATATTTTGCCGGTAAGATTAGCAGGACAAGCCGCAGAGCAGCGGCCGCATTCTGTGCAACTGTAAGCATCTAATAAATTTTTCCACGAAAGATCCATCACATCTTTGGCACCAAACTTCATGGGCGCTGCTTCTCCTGCGGGAGCCAGTTCGGGTTCCATCATATACTTCACTTCGTCTTGTACTTGTTGCATATTATCTACTTTACCCATGGGCTCAAGCTTTGCATAATACGCATTGGGGAAGGCCAGCAATATGTGCAGATGTTTGCTGTAGGGCAGGTAGTTTAAGAATGCAAAAATGCCAATGATATGTGCCCACCAGCAACTGCGTTCTAATATTACCAGGCTGTTCACAGACATGTTGTTGAACAATTGAGCCATGGGTCCGGATATGATAAAGTCGCCGGTTGCCTTATAATGTTCTGCGCCCTGTAACTGCAAAGCCCTGTCGGCAGCATTCATCGTAAGAAAAAGCGTCATCAAAATTATTTCTACAATCAAAATGTAATTGGCATCGCTGCGAGGCCAGCCATCGAGATCGCCACTGGTGAAGCGGCGAAGTTTGATAATGTTGCGTCTTGCAAGGAAAACCACGCAAACTATCAGCACTCCGAAGGCTAATATTTCGAAAAAGTTGATGAGAAAGCTGTAGAAGCTTCCCAATGTTCCGAGGAACAAACGATGGGTACCGAGGATACCATCCAGCACAATTTCCAGCACTTCTATATTAATGATTACAAAGCCGGCATAGATGATGAAGTGGAGCACGGCCACCAGCGGATTCCGAAACATTTTCTTTTGCCCAAAGGCGAGGAGGAGCATGTTGTTCCAGCGCTTGCCAGGATTGTCGGAAAGGTCTTTATCTTTACCTATAAAAATATTTTTCCTTATTTGGTTGGCGTTTTTAGCAAATAACCAAATGCTCAATAAAGCAAGTAAAACAAAGGCAGCCTGTGATACATAACCCATAGATAAAAAATTGTTGCTGCTAAGGTAAAGTATTTAAGAATCATTCTTTTGGAATGGATAATTTTGAGGGGGATAAAGAAGTTCAAAAGTTCAACGGTTCAAGAGGTTTAAAAGGTTTAAGAGGTTTCATAGGTTTAAAAGGTTTAAGAGGTTGAAAATGTTTAAGAGGTTTAAAAGGTTCAAGAAGTTTACAAGTCTTCTGGCCTTCACTTTTCACCTTTAACCTTTCACCCCCTACTTTCTGTAGGGGCAGGCTTTGACCATTCACCATTCATCATTCACCATATGATCTTATCTAAAGAAATAGCAGAAAAAAAACTCCGGCGCATGGCCATGGAAGTGGCCGAAAGAAATCATGATAAAAAGGCGTTGATCCTGATTGGTATCAAAGACAATGGTATGGTGATAGCCCATAAGATAGCCGGTTTTTTGGCAGAGGTCTTTAAAGGAAGCATACAACTGCTGTCTCTTGGTATTGATAAAAAGAAGCCCGGCACAGTTGTATTGAGCGAGCAGCCAGACTTTAATGGCGCCACCGTGCTGCTGATAGACGATGTTGCCAACAGTGGTCGTACCATGCTGTTTGCTTTAAAGCCTTTGCTGGAGTATCATCCTCAAAGTGTGCAAACATTGGCGCTCGTAGAAAGAACCCACAAGCTTTTCCCTGTGCATTTAGATTACGTAGGGCTCTCTGTTTCTACTACCAAAAACGAAATGATTGTAGTGGAAGTCAGTGAAGGGGAAGTGTCTGGTGCATTTTTGAAGTAGAAGAGAAATAGTAATAGTTTTCGTTGAGTGTTTGCCAAGGTAAGAATTTCCTTGCTCAAATGGACGGTACAAAATCCAAATTGTACATCGGCTGCTGGAACTCCTGCTGATGATAGTACAAAGTCGATATTACATTGTCCTGCTTTTGAAAATACTTATGTTCGCACAAGTTCATAAATCAAAGTTTGTACTTCTAATTTATCGTTGCTTAGATTTTACTAAAACTTCAATAATATCTTTTTTGTCAAACCAATATTCAACTTGTTGTGCTTTCTCAACTAGCAAATTATTGTTGTCGTCATAATACTCTACATATATTCTTACTTGGAATGAGGTCATAGAGATGCTGTCAAGTTTAAACTTTGGAATTTTTATTGTCTGTCCCTCAAATTTGTCAATGGATTGAAGGTTTTGTTGGGAAAACCAGTTGTTATAACCGTCGTCCTTTCTTACTTCAATAAATCTTGTTGGTCGATTGTCAATTATTATCGTAATGGTATCAATTGTTTGTCCCCTAAATGAACGATTGAAAAAGTCAAGATGTATATCCTCTCCAATTAATGAACTGTCCACACCGATGATTTTGAAATACCTTATGTCTGAACCGTCTTGTCCATAAGAGCTTGTCCAAAGTACTAAAAGGAAGATTACAATTTTTGGGGTCTTCATTGCATTGGTGGTTACTGTATTATTTGAGGTATATCAAAAGTCCAATCCGGAGACTATAATTCATCCTCCAGTTCTATCCCAATTTTTTTCATGAGGATAGATGCATTGAGGCTGGTACAAACCCCGGGCTTCAGCCGATAATCAAAATACAATTCTTCTTTTTCTACCTGCACATCAAAGTGAAAATTAAAAATATTTTCAGGATAGGCTACTTCCAGAGCTGCCAAATCTACATCGTGCGTGGCCAATATGCCGGCTGCTTCCTGTTTAATCAATTGCTTGAGCAGTGCCTTAGAACCTGTATGACGGTCCAGCGAATTGGTGCCCCTCAATATCTCATCTAATAAAATAAATACTTTTTCTTTTCGGTTAACCCTGTCTATAACAGCTTTCAATTTCTTCAGTTCCGCATAAAATGTACTTGTACTTTCTTCCAGGTTATCTGCTATACGCATGCTGCTGATGAGCGTGACGGGGCTAAACTCAAATGAATGTGCGCACACCGGTGAACCCGCCATGGCGAGTACGATATTGGTGCCTACGCTCCGCAGATAAGTGCTTTTGCCCGCCATATTGCTGCCCGTAACCAACATGATGGAGGCCTTTTTACCGATATCAATAAAATTATTGACCCTTTTACCGGGGGCTATTAACGGGTGGCCGAGGTTTGTAGCAGTTATCTGAAAATGCGCTGCTTTTAACTCCGGAAAAACCCAATCTGGATGGTTGAAATTGACTACGGCAAAACTTAGCAGCGCTTCGAAATTACCCAGTGTATCAAACCAGCTGCTCACATCGGCTTCATTTTCATGTTTCCATTTTTCCAGCGCAAGCATTTGTTGGATGTTCCATAGTAGTAAAAGGTTTAGAGGAAACACCAGCACAATGTTGAAGCGCACGTCCAGACGATCTAATATTTTCTTAAGATCCCTTATACTTGCTGATGCAGTGGCATGCTCGTGCCGGTATTGTTGCTGTAAATTGATCAGGTAGGGTGACAGAAACTTTTCGTTTTCGATGGCCGCTATGCTCCGGGAAAGATGCTCCAATTCTTCAGCCATTTTTGACAGCTGGTTATGTAATTTGTTAACCCTTTTCTCCTGTGGCAAAGCCACGAGTGCCATGAACAGCAAGTTTAGGTAAAACACATTTGACGGTACCCATCCCAAAATATAGGCTAAAGTGATGGAGACACTCATGACCGGCAGTACATAACGCAACCACTTCCAAGGCTTAAACTGTGAAAAAATAGCGGGTTCATCTAGCCAGTTTTGCAACCTGTGTTTTGTACGGATGCTGATGCGCACTTCCTTGCCATGGGCCTGGAGCTTTTGGCCCCATGATATTTTTTTGCTCAATTCTTTTACTGCATCCTGGCGCTGTCGTATTTCTGCTGCAGTGGCAGGGTAGAGCAACCAGTGGGCTAATTGCGCCGAACCCATTTCAGAAACCGTTCTGTTTACAAACTGGAAGATGGAGGCATGCCCAAAAATATCGAGATCGTTGGCATACAAGTGTTCCTTGGGACTATGCTCCTGGCCATCAGCAAACTGAAAGTACTCGTGGTTGAGCGCCGCTAATTCGTTTGTATTTATTTGTAGAAGCTGGCGGTTGTGGGCTATGGCTTCGTTGTTGAAAAGATCCCGGTAGATTAATTGCACAAATGTCACCAGCAACAGGAGCACGGCTGCAGCGCTGTACAGCCATCCGTAGGGCCAGGTAAAATAAACAGCCACCACCAATACGACTATATTAGCCAATCTCAACCAAGTAAAATTGTTTTTCTTTTTGAGTAATTTTTTTTGCTCTGCCGTCAATACGCTTACCTGGTCGTCGTAAAATTCCTTTGCTGTCATTAAGTGGGGTTAGTCTTGCAATTTAGGCAATATAACAAAGCCTTTTTACTAAACCGTTTGCAATGGTGCCGGCAGCTGACATGGCCGGCGTTTGGCTTTAACCTCAGTGCTACCGCAAAGGGAAAAATAATTAACAGCAGTTCATCTTGCCGCCATCACTAGTTTCCCTAAATTTGCAGACTGTCTTGAACTTTCAACCTTTAAACGTTGAACTTTTCAACCTGTAATATGGGGCCGTTTTGGTTTTGACAGCAAAGATCTTTGTAGGTGTAAGCATGTAGTGCGTTGCGTAATTAGCACTTTAATCTGAATACGAAACCTTTAAATGGCAATACTCAGTATGCCATGGCTGCCTAATTATTAATTAGACAGTCATTAGGGCCGCCGCACAGGATTTCCTGTTTCCAAGTGTCGCCGCCGACTCAAAACAAATACAGGATGCTGTGGCCGAATGAAGTGACGGTTGCTTAAGATTATTCTTCTACGAAAAGGGTTGGTTTGTTATGTCCCTGCCTTTTTTCGACAATTAATACATAAATAAACATGTAGAAAGCTTACGGCGAATTTGTTTGGACACCGGTTCGAGTCCGGTCGGCTCCACCAAAAAGGGAACAACTGAAAAAGTTGTTCCCTTTTTTTATGCTCCGCTGTACCAATGTTATTTTACGAGCTTCGCTTAACTGGTTCAATAGCAGCTTGGTTCCATTTCATCTTTTAGTACATTTACCATTCAAGAGTTTTCAGCCATTTATTTCAACTAAAAGTCATCTATCGATCATGAGGATACCAACTTCCCTGTTTTTCCTTTTTATCTTTCTGTTTCTATTTTCTTCAAAAAGTACTGCCCAGGTTACGGGCAGAAAACATACTAGCCTTGATCTGGATTGGAAGTTTGCCTTCGGCCATTCCACCAATCCTGAAAAGGATTTCAACTATGGTATCAAGAATGTTTTCGTTAAATCGGGCGCTGCTGCCGGCACCGCCATTGATCCAAAATTTAACGATAGCAGCTGGCGTTCATTGGATCTGCCGCATGATTGGGCTGTGGAATTGCCATTTGTGAAAGTGGATAATTTTGATGTACAGTCTCATGGTTACAAACCGGTGGGCGGCTTGTTTCCTGCAACAAGTATAGGCTGGTACCGAAAACATTTTAAAGTTGCCCGGGCAGATTCTGGCGAGCGTTTTCAAATACAGTTTGATGGTATTTGCCGTGATGCCAATATTTGGATCAATGGCTTTTTTGTGGGCAATAATAAAAGTGGTTATGTGGGTGCGGCATACGATGTAACAGACTATATTAATTATGATAAAGAAAACGTATTGGTAGTAAGGGCCGATGCAACGCAATATGAAGGTTGGTTTTACGAAGGTGCCGGCATTTACCGGCATGTGTGGCTTAATCAATACAGTAATTTAAATATTCAGCATGATGGAATATTTGCTTATTCAATTGTGAACAATAATAAGGCTACCGTAACGGTAGAAACTACCGTCGATAACAAAAATAATTCAGTGGCTTCCGGCAACATTACTGCTTACCTCATCAACAGGGCCGGCACAACAATAGCAAAGTCTGCAACAAGCTTTATAACATTCAACGCCGGCGAAACAAAGGGTGCCAAACAAACGATTAACATCAACAACCCAAGCCTTTGGTCGCTGGAAGATCCTTACCTGTACAGGGTGATGGTAGAAGTAAAAACAGGCAACGGAACAGTTGATCAACAAACAATACGTTTCGGCATAAGAACCATCGACATAAAACCGAATGGTGTTTTTCTAAACAACAAGCATGTAAAATTATTAGGTGTAAACAATCATCAGGATCATGCAGGTGTGGGCAGCGCCTTGCCGGATTATTTGCAGTACTATCGCATTGGTCTTTTAAAAAACATGGGGGTAAATGCTTACCGCACGAGCCATAATGCCCCCACACCAGAATTGCTGGATGCATGTGACAGCCTGGGTATGCTGGTGATGGATGAACAACGTTTGCTAAACAGCAGCCCGGAATATATGGACCAGTTTGAACGTATTATAAAAAGAGACCGCAGCCGTGCATCTGTATTTATGTGGAGCATCGGAAACGAAGAAGGATGGATACAAGCCAACAGCTATGGCAAACGAATTGCACAAACATTGTTGGCCAAACAAAGATTATTAGACCCTACCAGGACCAGTACTTATGCTGCAGATTTGGGCAATATTTTTAATGGTGTGAATGAAGTAGTACCGGTAAGAAGTTTTAACTATCGCCAGTATGCCGTAGCAGATTATCACAAAGATCATCCAACGCAACCCATCATTGGCACAGAGATGGGCAGCACTGTAACTACCAGAGGAATTTTAGAAAAGGACAGCATTCGTGCTTATGTACCCGACCAGGATATTACTGCACCATGGTGGGCAAGCACGGCAGAAACATGGTGGAAGCTCGCAGCCACCAATGATTATTGGCTCGGAGGTTTTGTGTGGACGGGTTTTGATTACAGGGGCGAACCTACGCCTTACGAATGGCCCAATATCAATTCGCATTTTGGCATCATGGATATGTGCGGCTTTCCTAAAAATATTTATTATTACTACCAAAGCTGGTGGACAGATAAAGACGTGTTGCATATTTCGCCGCATTGGAACCTGCCCGGCAAGAGAGCTGGCTGGCAAGACAAACAGGGGCAACCCGTAGAAGTGTGGGTAAACAGCAATGCCGATGATGTTGAATTATTTTTAAATGGAAAAAGCCTTGGAAAAAAAGATATGCCACGTAACGCACACTTAAACTGGACGGTGAATTATGAGCCAGGAATATTAAGTGCAGTGGCCTATAAAAAAGGTAAGAAATTAACGGCCAAAGTTGAAACAACCGGGCAGCCAGCCGAAGTGGTAATGACACCTTACAAAACGACCATGCTGGCTGATGGTACAGATGTGTCGGTGATAAACATCAGCGTAGTAGATAGAGAAGGACGGGAAGTGCCCGATGCAGACAATCTCATAAGATTTTCTATAAAAGGCCCGGGCAAAATTATCGGCGTAGGCAATGGCGACCCCAGCAGTCATGAGCCGGATAAATGTGTGGATGGCATGTGGCAGAGAACTTTGTTCAATGGCAAGTGCCAGGTGATTGTGCAGGCTGGTACTACGCCCGGCATGATTAGTTTCGATGCATCTGCCACCGGGCTGTGGAAAGGCTCAACAGATATTGTTACCGTATCGCCACAAAATGTTGCTCAAATTACAATTGATAAAAAATATGAATTAAAAGGCGAGGCTGCCAAAAGCAGAAGCGTAGATAAAATCCTTGGGGCAGATATCTCTTTTCTGCCGGAGCTCGAAAGCAAAGGAATCAAATTTTCTGATAAAGG
>JBKJKD010000114.1:0-14076 GCA_046597635.1 Ferruginibacter sp.
CCTAAATCTTGGTACAGCCGGTGCTTACGTAAGTTTTGGAGCAGCCCCTTCCCTGGCAACTCAAACCTTTACTATCGAGACATGGTTTTTTAAATCTGGCGCTGGTGTATCTAACACTACCGGCTCTGGCGGCATTATTATTATTCCTTTACTATCAAAAGGCTCACCCGAAGCAGAAGGCAGTTCGGTTGATGCAAATTATATATTGGGAATACAGCCTGGCACAAATGTTCTGGCAGCAGATTTTGAAGAAGGGACCGGTTCCGTTAGCCCGGGCCTTAATCATCCTCTAACCGGAACAACGCCTATCGTCGATAATACCTGGCATCATGCCGCTGCTACATTTTCAAATGGTGAATTTAAAATTTACCTGGATGGAATACTTGAAGGAACCTTACCTCTTTCCCCATCAGTGTTTCCGCAGGGAGCCAGTATTCAGCATGCAGCCCTTGGTACCATGCTTACATCAACCGGCACGGCCAATGGTAGGTTTGCCGGCGTAATGGACGAAGCAAGAATATGGAATTTTGCAAAAACGGAAGCACAAATCCAGGCAGGAATCAATGCGGAAATATCTGTACCACAGACTGGTTTGTTGGCAAGATGGGGACTAAATGAAGGTGCAGGATCCATCGTTCACAGCAATGATGCCAATACAGTCAATGGTAACGTTATCAATACAGGATATGCCTGGGTAACTCCGGGTGCACCATTTAATATCAGCTTTACGGCACCGGAAGCCCCCACCGCATTGACTGTAACTGCAGCGTCAAGCTCTTCGTTACAATTAACGTGGGCAGATAACTCAAGTAACGAAACTGCATTTGAAATTGAACGATCTACCACCGGCATTGCTGGACCCTTTAGTTTGATTGCTACTCTTTCTGCAAACAGCACAGCTTATGCGAACACAGGTTTGTATGCGGGTGCTAATTATTGCTACAGGGTAAGGGCAATCAACGGTGCAGGTAATTCTTCTTTTACGGCGGTGATGTGCGCAACCACCTCAGCTGAGCCTGCCGGGGCCCTTAATTTAGGCACAGCCGGAGCTTACGTAAGTTTTGGTGCAGCCCCATCTGTGGCAACACAGAACTTTACCATTGAAACATGGTTTTATAAATCGGGTGCAGGTGTATCTAACTCTACCGGTACGGGGGGCATAACTATTATACCTGTATTATCGAAAGGATCACCTGAAGCTGAAGGCAGCACGGTGGATGCAAATTATATCCTGGGGATACAAGCAGGCACCAATGTTCTGGCAGCAGATTTTGAAGAAGGCACCGGTTCCGTTAGTCCCGGGCTCAATCATCCCATAACCGGCACTACAGCTATAGCAGATAACACCTGGCATCATGCAGCAGCTACATTTTCTAATGGTGTTTTTAAAATCTACCTGGATGGTTTACCCGAGGCCACTTTAAATCTATCTCCATCTGTTTTTCCACAAGGGGCAAGTATCCAGCATGCAGCCCTTGGCACTATGCTCACCTCAACGGGTACGGCCAACGGTAGGTTTAGTGGCATATTGGATGAAGCCAGGATTTGGAATTTTGCAAAAACGGAAGCCCAAATTCAAGCTGGTATCAATACTGAAATCTCTGTGCCACAAGCAGGCTTGCTGGCCAGATGGGGTTTAAACGAGGGTACAGGAACAATCGTAAACAGTGTTGATAACAATGCCAATGGCAATATCATCAATACTGGTTACACATGGGTAACTCCTGGTGCGCCATTTAATCTCAACTTTATACCACCCGCTGCACCAACTGGATTGATGGTAGCTGCTGTATCCAATTCAGCATTACAATTAACCTGGACCGATAATTCAAATGACGAAACTGCTTTTGAAATTGAACAATCTACCACCGGTAGTGGTGGCTCTTTCATTTTGATTGCAACTGTTCCTGCAAACAGCACAACATATGCGAATACAGGATTGGCTGCGGGTGCTAATTATTGCTACAAGGTTCGGGCAATTAACGGAACAATTGCTTCGGGTTATACCACTATTGATTGCGCTTCTACATTTATCGCCGGGCCCGTAACGCTTATCCTGCAGGACGGATTAAACAGCTATGCCGGAACACGGGATACTTATTTATATGACGTTAGTCCCACCACTGTACATGGTGCTGAAACAACTTTTGTCCAAGATAAAAATGTATCAGACGACAGGACTTCACTTTTAAAATTTGATCTGCCAGCAGTTCCGCAGGGGGCAACTATAACATCTGCCAGTTTAGAATTTTATGTGGATGTGGAAGGCCAGGGTTTTAATATGTATCGCATGCTGACTCCGTGGGATGAAAGCACTATTTCTTTTGCAAGTAATAGCAACCGGCACTTTGCAGCAAATGGCATTGATGCAGAAGCAGCCGTAAATGCCGGTTGGCCGGGTAACGATGGCTATGTGGGAAGTATTACCCTTCCTATTCCTCCATCAACTATCAAAGACTGGATGGATGGGACCATAACCAACAACGGGTGGCTGATGCTTGCAACACACCCGGATGATGGACAGCAACTGCGTTCCAGGGAAAACGCTTCAGCATCAGACAGGCCAAAACTTACGATAATATACAGTATTAATCCACCCAATGCACCTGCTAATCCTCAACCCACAAACCAAGGCATCGTTTTCAATACAAATCCGAATGTTTGTGCAGATGTTAGTGACCCTGACGGTGGGCTGTTGTCGGTAAGTTTTTATGGAAGAAAAAAAATAGATCCAAATGCAAGATTCACGGTAATTGGTTTGCCTGATACACAATTTTATACAGAAGAACCTCAGGGGGCAAACAGCAGCGGTGGCGGGCACAACGGCATATTTAAAGCACAAACACAATGGATTGCAGATCACCGTATAGACAGTGCAATAGCTTTTGTGGTACAGTTGGGTGATTGCGTTCAGAACGGGGATAATCCCCCAGGTGCAGATCCTCAGAAAGAATGGAAAAGGGCAGATACTGCTATAAAAATCATTGAGAATCCAAACGTGGCGCTTGTAGATGGCATTCCTTATGGCATTTGTGTGGGCAATCATGACCAGGGCACTATCGGAAACCCTGACCTTCCAACTAATTTTTATAACCAGTATTTTGGCGAAGCAAGATTTCTTGGCAGGGCTTATTATGGTGGCCATTACAGCACCAACAACGAAAATCATTATGAATTATTTAGCGCCGGAGGTGTTGATTTTATTCACATCAGTATAGAATATTACCCTAATGGCACCACTACTTCCCTCCAGGCAGTTTTAGATTGGGCAGACAATTTATTGAAAACCAATCCCGGTCGCAAAGGGATACTATCAAGTCATAATTTATTAGGCACCGGTAACCCTGCCTCTTTCAATGGCCCGGGCCAGAAAATTTACGATGAGTTAAAAGATAATCCCAATTTCATTTTGATGCTGGCTGGTCATGTGGCGGGAGAAGGCAGAAGAACAGATGTTTTTAATGGCAATACGGTTCATACTGTGATGGCAGATTATCAAAGCGGATTTACAAATGGTGGTAATGGCTTTTTACGGATCATGCAATTTTTGCCTGGGCAAAATCTTTTAAACATAAAAACCTATTCACCATTTGCTGATGTTTCGAGGACGGGTTCATCAAGCGAATTTTCTCTTCCTGTAAACTTCACACAACCCTTTGAACTCATTGGTAGCAATTTGAATGTGCCATCCGGTTCACAAACCTGTGTGAACTGGCCATCACTCGAGCAAGGGGCAGCATATGAATGGTATGCCGTTGTTACTGATGCAAATGGCAACAGTACTACCGGCCCCGTTTGGTCTTTTACAGTTAGTCAACAAGCCGGCCCCGTTGTAACACTACAGCCGCAAGCTCAAACAATTTGTAATGGGGACATGGTTAGCTTTTCTTCTACAGCTACTGGCACTCCAGCACCAACTGTACAATGGCAGGTTAGTACAGACAATGGAACCACATGGAGCGATGTAAGCGGAGCGATTCAACCTGATTATTCCTTTACGACCACAGCTGCAGATGACGGACATTTATTCCGTGCAGTTTGGACCAATAGTGTGGGAAGCACTAATTCAGAGGCTGCGGTATTGACGGTGAAAGTTATAAATATTGGCACCAGTTCTTTCACAAGAGCAACTTGCCCGAATGATAATAATGGATCTATCACACTGGTGGCAACTGGAGGCATGGCACCATATTTCTTTAGTATTGATGGCGGGGCGAATTATTTTTCCAGTGGGTCATTTATTAACCTGGCTGGCATTAATTATAATATCCGGATAAAAGATGCACAAGATTGCAAAAAAGATACGGTTGTGTCATTGACACCGCTTGTATCGCATTGGAATGGATCTGTGGATACTGACTGGCACAACCCTGCCAACTGGAGTTTGAATGCTGTGCCTAATGGAACCATACATGTTGTGATTGATGCAGCTACTACGTTTAATTGCATATTGACCACAGATGCAGCAGCAGCAAGTATCAGGATAAAAGACGGCGCACAATTTGAAATATCAGTTGGCATTAATTTGCAAGTGACACAAAATTGCAACCCGCTGCCCCCGGAATAACCAAACTCTCTTGAATGAAAAAAGTGATTCGAACTCTTAAGCCAGGGCGTTTGAAACAACATTTTATTTTACCATTCAAACAAACTAAGCAGAAAAGAGCAAAGCTCGCTAACGTATTTTGACGGGGCTAACGGCCTGCCTGAGGCAATGCTGCTATAGGTTACTTTCCTGGTGCTTCCGCAATAAATCTTTTACCGATGTAAATTTCATGCCGGGGTAACGGTTGTTGTCCATTGTTTTTAAGTCGGCCCGTTTGTCTATCATGTTGCGCATGTATTGCATGCCTTGCCATGCGGGGTAAAGATCATCTTTGGCGGGCGCCATTTTTTTGGCAATAGCAATAATAATACTAAGCAATCCTGGGCCGCCGGTGCGGAGTAGGCGAAACTTTTCGCCGGAGATGTCATTCATTACCTGCCTTATTTCCCGAGGGCTCACCCGGTCGCCGGCAATGCGCAGATAATGTGGCGTGGTTGCATCCAGGGCTGCGTTGGCAGTAAACATGGCGGTATCATCTATTGTGGTAAAACCCATTTTATGATCGGCATTGCCCCAGTAAAGCACGAGCTTCTTTTTAAAAATAATCATCGGGATTTCGTCCGTCAGCATATCCATAAATGCACCATTAAATATGCTAGTTGCCGCCATAGAGGTAGCGTCCAGGTATTGGTGAAACTGCCGCCTCAAATCAAGGTTGCGGTTTTCGCCATGTCGAAAGTTGGTGAAGTCCAGAGAATAATCGGATGGTATAAACCGGGGTACCCGGGCCGCGATGGCTCCGTTCAACAATACTTTTTGAGCAGTTAAAATCACATCTTCTAAACCGGCCAATGCAGATACTACACAGGAGGCGCCCATACATGCCTCGGCTATGCTTTGCTCGCTTGCAAAGTCTACCAGCATCAGCTTCGCTCCGGCCTGTTCCAGTAGCTGTAGCTTTTTGGGTTCGGTGTCCTCACGTACCAGTGCCCGTACTTCGGCTCCTTTACCAATCAGGGCATTAATGATTCTGCCTCCCAGGTTACCGGTGCCCCCGGCTACAACAATGATGTGTTTTTCCATATAATTATTTTACAGCACGCAGGCGATGTTTACTTAAACATACTCGTTCTTTTGTTGGCACAAGAGAAAAAGGTGCCAAGAAATTAATTTTTATACCTTAAAGATGAGCATCACAATAGTGAGCACTACAACAATTAGTGCATATAAGTTCAGCGACCTCATATCAAAATATTCTTTTCTCCAACTCAAAAATGAAAGCACAGGTACAGCAAGGGTTAAGGCTATGACTGGCAACCACAATAATTCGAAAATGGCTCCTACCAGCGGGAACTGGTAAACATTTATTTTTCTGCTCATCAGCCAAAAACAAAAAATCAATAAACTAAGTAACAGCATCAGCCTACTTCTCCTTCCTTGTATATAAATTGGTGGTGCTTTTTTCATGAATGGAAAAATAGGTTGCAATTGTAAATGTGTGCCAAACTTTTGCTGTCTGGAGTTTTTTTGATGGGGTCAACCAATGTTGCATGTAATTCTCTAAGCGTTACTATTCGCATCCACTTTTGCTAGTATGTTGATGAGCAAAAATTGTTTTTCAAGCCTGGCGATTTTAATTTTTTGCCGTAGCGCAACCACTGCGTTCGAAGCTGCCAGGAATATCAATAAAGCTCCCTTGTTTAAGTCTGGCTGGTATCCAAAATCAAACACCCGCAGCAATGCCATTACGCCGGTAATTGTTAAAAGTGCATAGAGCAAAATCTCATTTATTTTGGAAGCAGATTTTAGCTTGCCCAGGGTTTGCTCACTTTCTGTTTTTAAACTTGCCCAATTTGTCTGTTCAAAATCGTCTGCAGCCAGGAAAGGCTTTTGCTTGTCGAGTGCTTTGAGTTCCTGTATCAAATCTTGTTTGATGCCCGGGGTATGCATGGTGAATATTTTGCCAAATATAATTTTAATTGGCAGTTCATGCCGCAGCTTATTTCTAGTGGTTTTGGATGTAGAGTAAGATTTTTTTGCCGGTAAAGCGGTAAGGCGGGATCAATGTTGCAAACAATGTCAAACGATTTTTGCCACTTTCAGCACAGAACCGTAAAAGAGACTAAAGATCCGCAAAAACGACTTACCGACTTACCGGCAAACGTTGATCCTCTTTGTTTTTATGAATATACGAGGCCAGCCGCTTGTATAATAACCTACCCTTTATTTTATCCTTTGCCCTCACTCCGTTAATTTTAGAAGGTACAAACTGCCCGGCGCCAAAAAAATTTTTATAGCCAGGTCATTTTCATTTTACAAAAAATACCATGTTTAAATTTTTACTTCCGGGCACCTTGTTGCTGGTATCCTGCGCCAACGCACAACAAAAAATTGATTTTGAAACTTACAATCCGCCCTCTACCCTTGTGGTGCCCATGCACCCGCTCACAAAAGCCAGGTTTCAGTTTATAGACATCCACAACCACCAGTATGGTATGGCCTCTATGGATTTGAATACGGTAACCAGCGAAATGGACAAACTAAATATGCGGGTGATGATAAACCTGAGCGGCGGCAGTGGAGAGCAGTTGCGAGCTGCAGTAAAAAATGCGCAGCAAAACAAGCCCGGCCGTTTTATAGTTTTTGCCAATATAGATTTTAAAGCTGTGGGCGAGCCCGGTTGGGGCGAAAAGGCAGCCCGGCAACTGGAACAAGACGTCCAAAATGGAGCAAGCGGTTTAAAGATTTTTAAGAACCTCGGGTTTTCTGTAAAAGATATCAATGGGGCACGGGTACCGGTAGACGATGCAAGACTGGACCCAATCTGGAAAAAAGCAGGCGAATTAAAAATACCGGTGCTGATACATACCGCCGATCCAGCATCTTTCTGGGATTCACTGGATAACAAGAACGAACGCTGGCTGGAGCTGATCATAAACCCCAACCGAAAAAGAGGCGCCGATAACCCTGTGCC
Organism: Ferruginibacter sp.; assembly: GCA_046597635.1. Classification (GTDB taxonomy): domain Bacteria; phylum Bacteroidota; class Bacteroidia; order Chitinophagales; family Chitinophagaceae; genus Ferruginibacter. The sequence goes on from JBKJKD010000114.1 coordinate 7,521, forward strand.
TTTTGAAACGCTGATAGCAGAGCAACACAACCTTTTTAAAAAACATAGTAATACCACTTTCATTGCAGCACACTTTGGCTGGTACCCTAACAACTTAGAAAAGCTGAGCAGCATCCTTGATGAGATGCCCAATGTACTCGTAGAGTTTGGTGCCGTGATTGCAGAACTGGGCCGTCAACCCAAAATGGCCAAAGCATTTTTTATAAAATACCAGGACCGCATCCTGTTTGGTAAAGACAGTTGGGTGCCGGCAGAATACGCCACCTACTTCAGGGTACTCGAAACCGAAGATGAATATTTTCCCTACCACAAAAAGTACCATGCGTTTTGGGCCATGTATGGCATGGGCTTACCCGATAATGTGCTTAAGAAAATCTATTATAAAAATGCGCTGCGCATCTTGCCCGGTATTGATAAGAGTGGCTGGGCTGAGTAGGCGAAGATATCGGATGAACCGGATTGTTTTATGGCTACAACAAGCTCTCGCTTTAATCACTACAAAAAACTATCGATAGGGTTTAACGGTTAGGACTGTGCTGCCTGGAATCTCACTTTTTGCAACAACCAACAATTAACGCAATCACATGCAAAGCGGTGTCAAAAACCCCTGGTTATTTTTTATTGCCGGAATATCATTTGCTGTTTTGTGGGGTTCTGGTAGTACCGTAACCAAGCTCGGCATGCAATATTTGCAGCCCTGGGTGTTGGCCGTATGCCGGCTATTTTTTGCTGCGTTTATAATGCTGATAATGGCGCATGTAATCTTAGGCTATAGTCTGCCCCAGAGAAAGCATTGGAAAAGTATCTTGGTATATGGGCTGCTAAACCTGGGCATTTTTCTCGGGTTGTATATGTACGGCTTACAGTTTGTGTGGGGTGGGTTAGGTACGCTAATGACGGGCACTACACCCCTATTTATAACACTCTTTACCGGGTTGTGGCTCAAAAAGAAAATATCTCCGCTGGTAATATTTAGCCTGTTACTTTGTGTGGCCGGCGTACTTACCGCAGCCTCGCCCATGATACAATTTAATAGGGGGTCTGAGTTTGGGATGTTGCTTTTACTAGCCGGTATAATTTCAAATGCTGCAGGCGCAGTATATTTTGTTGGCAGAAATTGGGAGGGTATCAACCTGCTTACCATCAATGCATGGCAAACATTAATGGGTGCACTGTTTCTTTTACCATTGTGTGTATATCACTACGATAGCAGCCTTAATCATTTTACCTGGCAGGCAGTGGCGAGCATAGGATGGCTCGCCATCTTTCTATCTGTTACTGCAATATTGCTTTGGCTTTTTATACTCCGTCAAAATCCACTCAGGGCTGCTTTTTGGTATTTTTTGTGCCCGGTGGTAGGTTTTGGTTTGGCAGCAGTACTACTGCATGAGCCTTTCACCTGGTACACCGTTGTGGGTATACTGTTGGTTATTACAGGGCTTTACCTTGGTCAACGGAATGCGTGATTGTTTTTGAAGCCTCTCGTTTTTCGTTCGCTCTATTTGTCAATGATGTAAGTTTTGGGCTTTTGGAACTTGTCGATTGAAGGCACACAGTTTACATGTACGCACTCAATGCAGCATATCGTGTGATGTGTTGCTGAGAGAACGAAAGCACAATCCGCCGCGGCTCAAGCCCTAATTGTAATGGCCAACAAATTACTAACACAAGTTCTTGGGCTAGTAATAACCGGGACTTTGTTCGACAGAAATTATTATGAAAGTTAGGCCCGCATTATTTGGTTATATGCACAGTTCGTCTCAGCACACATTTTGTCTATTCAATAGGCCTCCATTACCATGGATGGAGTTAAAAAAGGACTTTTAAATGTGACAACTTCTCCGGCTTGTTTCCCAGGTATTAAAAACAGCCGCACAGATAATGCTTTGGATGTATACTTTAATGATAGTGCTGCTACGTCTATCATAATATTTTCAATCACTTTCATGGGTGTGTTCCCGGGTAGTGGTACCACATCTAATCCCGTTCCGGAAACTGAAGAAAATAACAACAACTCCTGCACTGTATATCGTTTCTCCATTGCTCTTTTAGCCAAAAGGGTGTCTTCAATAATGGGCAGCATTAATCCTGAATAGCCACATTTCTTGATGTCCAAAGTCTTCAACACATCAGTAATTAATGCGCAAGCACTTAAAGTAGCAGAACTTCCAAAAGGTTGCCTGGAGTAGGTTTCAATAGCCTGACCGATACTGGCATCTAACCCCGGGGCAGGCGAAGCGTCAATACCATCATATTGCCATTTCAATGTTTTAGAAATCTGCTCTGCAATTTCCTGAACGGGAATTAAATTCTTTTCAAGAAGCAATTTTAAGGTAAGTCTTGCAGTAGCTGGATTATTATCTTGAATAAACGCCTCGGTAATTAGGTTCGCCGATTCAAGCCCAACAGCAAAACTCTTTTTGCCTTCATGAAATGCGGCAGGAAAGAATGGGATACCCGCCGGACAGTTGGCAGATGCAGTAAAGCGAAAACAATCTTCACCTCCATTGGATTTAGAAATTGCTGCAATGATTTCTGAACTTGCTTTTATGGAATTAAAATGTATGCCTTTGTCATGAGAAGAAATAGCAAGGCTGAAGTTTGTATTTAAAGTAGCATTTACAAGCTTTTCAGCCCACACGGCAATGCCTTGGTCATAGACATTCGGGGGTAATATCTGTCCAATAGATAGCTGGATACCGTTTCGTTGAGCGATTTTATCTAATCTTATAAGAAATGGTAAAGCTTCATTATAGGAAGATTTATTCAGGTATTGGTAAAAATTTTGGGTACTTATTCTTACCGTTTGCACGTTATATCCTTTATCTACATATACCTGCCTGGCTTTGTTCAAAAATTGAATGGCAGCATTTAAAGTGACGGTATCGGAAAGGCTTTTTAACGAGATGCCAGCAGTGATCGTTCTTACAGGAATCCGAGCCTTCATCCCCTGGCCAAAAGAGGTAGCAGCAACCGACAATAAAAAACATAGTCTTAAAAGTTTTCTAACCATAATTTGAAGTTGAAGTCTGCTGAACAATGGCCGCCGATGGGCAGCGCTTTATGCAGGTTGAGAATTGGAATTCCATCTGCCGGCAGCCGCTGCTGATTGAAAATATACAATTTAATTTAAAAACTAATGTTGCAAGTTGTTCGTCGAGCCCGAACCACAGTTTGTGTTTTCAAATGTTAGACGGGTCGTTGGTTCAATACGACTGAATCTATTATTCTACCATTTGTTTCTGTTGCGCTACTATAAACTCGAATGACAGATCTTCCAATTTCTTTCCATCAACCGTAGCATCCCAGGGACCGTGTCCCCTATTTTGTAAAGTGTATAATTGATATGTAGCACCAGTAGAACTATAAATATTCTTTAAGTTGACTGCTTCGGAATAGGCTACAGTTGGGTCATTAGTGCCATGTGCAATCATAATTGGAGCATCTGAACGGTCAAATCGTTGGTATCTGTAAATATTATTTGTTGCCGTAACGGCCACGCCGCTGCCCCAGAAATCCAGGATCGTTTTGATAGTATACGTTTTGTTTAAATTGGTGGTAGCAAGGGACGGATCACGGGTTAACGATATTTCGTTTGTATAATCTGTTGTATTTGTAATGCCAAGCGTGGTTGCTATTACTGCACCAGCCGAACCTCCTCCTACTGTGATGTAATTTGTATCAATATTGTAGTTGTTGGCATTCGCTATCAGCCATCTCATCGCAGCCTTTGCATCTCTGTGTGCCGGGTAAATAGCCATAAATTGAGATTGGTCCGCAACGGGTACACTAGTTTGTGCATATTGAATCCACCCTGCCGGCACAGTACCTTTATCTCCCTGTAATCTGTAGTTGATAGAAAAAGCTACCCAGCCTCTTGAAGCAAAGTAATTTGCAAGATTTACAATGTTGACATCGCTTTTATCGCCACCCGAAAATCCCCCTCCATGAATCAATAATATGGCAGGCTTTTTTTTAGAATTATTTGCCGGTTTATAAACGTCTAATTTTAAATCCATCCTTGAGTAGGAAGTACTGTTCAAAGTTTGATGACTTAATCCTTCACCGTATGTAATATTTTGTTCAACTGCTACTGTATAGGTTGATGTTGACTTAACAGACATCTTAGCCGTAAGAATTGGGTCTGTGGCTTTATCTTTTTTGCAAGAAGAGATAGTGGCTACCAACAACAATAGTTTGCATAATTGATTCATGAGTTTTTAATTTAAAGCATTTGACCTATTGAACGATGGATGGTTTAATAAATTATTGCCGACGTCAATATTTTTCATCTTACCATTTAGTTTTTTCGCCAACTCTCTTGTGAAAGGGAGCGTCTTATAAAATTATTGCCAACGAGAGTTTGTGAAAAACCATCTTACTAAATATAAACACAATGTGAACGGGGCAAACTATTTCAGAGGGTTTATAGATATTGCACAAACTTTTTGAGAGGCACCTGCTGGCATAAACTGCTTGCATTTATTGATCGGTTGATAGCGAAGGGAAAGGCAGCGTCCTTTATGCCGACCACGCCAAAAACGAGGCCACGGCAAGTGTTTGCAGACTACGGCGAAGCGCTTTCATTTCTTGCCCGTTGGGCAAAACGAATCTTAGTTATTACCTACTGTTTTTTTCCTGAAGCTTAAATGAAAAGTTCTGTGCGATAATATAACCTTTGCCAAAAAACAAAACTTGTAATTTGTCGCTTTCTATAATAAATTCTGTTCCATTCCAATATTTAGCTGGTCTTTCACCTATGATAGTGAAGTCTAGTCCGCCTTGTTTTAAACATTCAGAATATTTAAGCATCATTTTTTTTGAACCTTCTGTCAAAAGTCCATTGCCAAATTGAAATGGCTTAAAATAATTTGTGTCCTCGCCAAATGAAATATTGAAACAGTTATAATCTCCGAAGGTTTCTTTATGTACTTTATATAAGTCGTAAAATAACTTTGTTACGTCAGTACATTGTCCACTATAATATAACTGGCATTGAGTGTCATGAAATTCCCATAGCAACGGGTGGTCATCCTTGATTTTAATAAATGCTTCACAGTCAAATGAAAGGTTATTTTTTCTGTGTCCTGCCGCAGTAATGGTCCATTCTTGAATAATATTGCCTTTGTCATTAATGTCTTGAACATCCAGTAAGAAATTGATAATAAAATCGTCTGTCGAATAGTCGAGTTTGGTTATGCAAAGATTGAAATCGTCTTCACTATATTCCTGGAAAATGTCGTCTAGCTTTTTTGGTACCACGGTTTCAATTTAAAATAGCAGGTAACATCTGTATTTGCGCTAATATACGCCACTCCAAAACAAAAACAATTTTTCCAAACCAGTCCATTTTATTCCTTTACACAAAAAAGCGCTACTCACCCGGAGCAGCACCAATATAACATTAATAAATTAACCGAGCCAGCTTAGGAGGTCTCTTTAACCTCAGATGCAATCAAACCTGACCGCTTTCAGACCTCCACCAAATCTACTTTTTCCAGTGTTGCGTATGCTGCCGACAAAATCTCACTCCCGGTTCTACTGCCATATGCCCGTATTATTTTTCGTTCTGTAAGTTCGTTCCACAGCCGTTCTTCAATTCCTTTGTCAACACTCAATATTCTTCCTTCATACAAATCTGGAAAATGAAACGTTTCAAAACTTTTGGAACAGTAGGGTCAATATGGTTTAATAAGTGTAGCGTCATTAGTTCAATCTGCAAATTGTGTAGTACGTTAAGGGCTGTATGTTAACCGGGGAAAGAAGTGCCTTTTTAGTAAGCTTGAATTAAAACTTCTGTCGGAATATTTAAGACGTCGTGTATTTGCCTAATCATTTCAAGAGAAAGTTTTCTTTTTCGATTGAGAATTTCACTAGCTCTACTTTTTAGTCCAACTACATTCGCTAAATCAGTTTGATTATATCCAAGCTGTTCCATTCTAAATTTAATAGCTTCTACTGGGTCAGGAAAACCAATTGGAAACTTCTCGTTTTCATAATTTTCAATTAGCATTCCTAATATTTCTAACTCGTCTCCATTTTCTGTTCCTTTTTTTGCATCAAAAATTAATTCAAGTCTTTCAAGAGCTTGTTCGTAATCTTTTTTTGTCTTAATTGGCTTAATATTCATTTTAAATTGTTTTAGCATTGACTTTATCATACTCAGCATGTGTTCCAATAAATCTAATCCAAACCATTTGGTAGTCATAACTAATTTTTACAATTAATCTGTAATGGTTGCCTTTGATATTGAAAACAACTCGATTGTCAGCCAAGAAACTTGCAGTTGGATACTCTTTTTTGATTTGTCTGGGACTTGTCCATTCTGCTTTTGAAGTTTCCTGGTACCATGCCTTTAATTGTTGTTCACTGTCTGGATGGGTGTCCCAAAAATCCCGTAGTATCTTTTTTGCAATAATTCTCAACTTTCAAATGTTTTGACAAAGTTAAGAAAAGTTCCCGAAATGGGATTTTTTATTTTATAGCCCTATGAAGTTTAGTGTGTTTGCAGTAGCATTTCTGCCAACGGGCAGGTATTGCTGCAGGTGGGGAATTC
>JBKJKD010000126.1:0-4619 GCA_046597635.1 Ferruginibacter sp.
GTTCGAAAAATAAAACTTACCCCCTTGCCAGATACAAAAATATAAACAGCATGCTCATCAAAACATATTCGGCAAGTTGGGTGGACGATTTTTTAGCTATCAAAGCTATATTAGACAGAGCCCTGCACGGCCTTGCCTATACTATAGAACACATAGGAAGTACTGCAGTACCCAACCTGGATGCGAAACCCATCATAGATATTGACATTATTTATTCGACCGCAGCAGATTTTCAAAAAATACAATGGAGCCTGGAGCAATCAGGATACTACCATAATGGAAACCAGGGAATCGAAGACCGGGACGTTTTTAAAAGAAAGGAAAACGGCACTCATGAAATTTTGGACAGTATCACCCATCACCTGTATGTATGCCCGGTTGAAAGCGCAGCGTTGGAACGGCATCTATTATCCCGAAATTTTTTAAGGAAGCATGATTGGGCAAGACTAAAATATCAACAACTGAAATATGAATTGGCTGAAAGGTCTCAGCAGGATCGGAAAGCTTATGCGGCATTGAAAGAAATTCACCTTAATGATTTCATCGATTGGATAATTGAGGAAGAAAAAAGAACGGACAACAACAGCTGAGATAAAATGAATACCCCACACCGGAGCGGACTTAAACACAATGTAAGCCAAGGCTGTGGCGCCTCTTTACCTGACTGGCAAAGGGTAAAAGAGTTAGGTATTGCTTCCCTCTGAGTGATTAAAACTAACCACCCCCAATACAAATAAAACTAACCGTAAAATCCATCGTTGCTTGCTCTTGAAAGTTCCTGATGTAGCTATGCGGTGCGGCAAATGAGGGTTGAAGTATCTGTCAGCCGTGATCGGCAGTCCCCAACGTAGCCTCTCAGCCGTGGTCGGCATCCCCACCGTGGCCTCGGCTTTTAAGCGCCGAACCATTAAGCAACTATTATAATTTTTAATTTACTCAAACTAAATACACCAGCATTTCAAATAGTAGGAGAGTAATGGATAAAGGCTTTTTACACATGGATCGTCAAAGCCGAGGCCATGGCAGCAACTGTATAATTATTCAGGCAGATTACTTCGCAATGGTTTTTTGTCTTCACGAAACTTATTCGCTTCTATAAAAGTCGAATAAAGTTATGCCGCACAAGAGTGCGACGCCAATGAAGCAACATAGTAGTACAACTGCCGGGTTCAAAAATAAAATACAATCTGCTCTCTCAACTCAATTCATCCCTGGTTGTATCAGCTTCCAGCCTGTTTTCGTTTTCTCAGCATCCACCATATTTTTTACATCGTTCAGTAATTTTTTTGCGTCATAAACGATACCGTCTTTGATGGTATATTTTACGCCGCCTTTTCTGATCACTTCATTTTTTTCGTTCATATAAATGGCGCCGGTGCCATAGAGGTACTGCAAATTTTCCAATGGGTTGGCATCTACTATTACAATATCTGCCAGCTTACCCGTTTCCACAGTTCCTATTTCTTTATCCATTCCCAAAGCTTGTGCACCATTCAATGTGGCGGAACGGATCACTTCCAGCGGATGAAACCCAGCTTCTCTTAACAACTCCAACTCCCTGATATAACCAAAACCATAGGTTTGGTAAATAAATCCATTATCCGATCCGGCCGTAACTCTGCCACCACGGTTTTTATATTCGTTGATAAATGTCATCCAAAGCCGGTAGTTTTCTTTCCACAGTACTTCCTGCTCTGTGCCCCAATTAAACCAATAGGACCCATGGGACTCCCGGCTTGGCTCATAAAATTTCCAAAGCGATGGTAGTGTATACAGCTCATGCCACTCGGCACGGCGGGCACGTTGCAGATCCCGGTTGGCATCATAAATATTAAAAGTAGGGTCGAGGGTAAAATCGAGTGCCAATAATTCATTCATCACTTTGTTCCAATGCTCGCTGTAGGGCGGCGCCGCCTGCTTCCACAATTTTCCGGCTTCCTCAAACCGGTGTTGCTCATTGGCATAATTATAATCTAATGGATATTGCTGCACTGTTTTATCGGTGAACAATGCTTCGGGCAATCCGTACCAATGTTCCATAGAGGTTAATCCTGCTTTTGCACTGTTCACCACATTCCAACGGGCTACCGACATTTGCGCATGATGACAACAGGAACGGAGTCCCAGTTTTTTATTTTCACTTATCGCTGCTTCCATCACTTCGGGTGATGCTCCAAAAAATTTGACGCCATCAGCGCCTTTTTTTGCATTGTCCCGTACCCATTCTTTTGCCTGCTCCGGGGTAACGATGGGTTCTTTTGCTCCTGCGCCAAAAGCAGTGTAGGCTAATAACCGGGGAGCAGTAATTTTATTTTCGGCACTTAGTTTTTTTTCATCCAGCGTCCAGTCCAGTCCGTTCCCTGCAGAGGGATCCCGAATGGTAGTGATGCCATGTGCCATCCATAATTTAAAAACATATTCTGCCGGGGTACCTTGTGCTTTGCCCCCGATGTGTCCATGCATATCAATAAAACCAGGGAGGGCATACATGCCTGTACAATCCAATTCTTTACCTCCCTCTTTTAACTTCGGACGACTTTTGCTGAAGGGCATTCCCGGACTACCGGCAGGGGCAACTTGTACAATCCTATTTTTTTCAATCACAATATCCATAGGGCCAATTGGCGGAGCCCCATTTCCATTGATCAAAGTAACCCCACGAACAATGAGTTGCGTGTAGGGGCCATCGCCATCTTTTACTTCCGGTGCTTTTTTAATCTGCGAATAGCAAAGCACAGGAATAGTGAGTATCAGTAAACAAATAAACTTTTTCATACAGCAGTGTTTGCTGCAAAAGTTACAGAAAAGGATGGAATGAACAAGAAAGTCTACGCCATCGATCCTGTCTTCACGAAACATACTACTGCCAGGGTTGGTATGTTAACGAACCAGATCCGCTTCGATAAATGCCGAATAAAGTTATACTGCACAAGAGTGCGACGCCAATGAAGCAACATAGTAGTTCAACTGCCGGGTTCAAAATCTTTTCTGGAAAATTACCTACGGGGAAATTAAGTCCTAATGGGGAACAGTCGATCGGGACTGTCAGGAATTGCTTGCCTTGGCTGGTTTACAAGCAACGTACAATGGCGCTCAGGTTTTATTCTCCACAAAAGGTATAAACATAAATGCTGTACTTTCACATTGCCACAATTTTAAATTATGAAAGCGCTGTTGTTCTTATTATTTGCTTTGATGAATTACACTGGCTTGTTTGCGCAAAACAGAACCACCATAACCGTAAAAGCGGGTAGTAAAATCAGTGATGTTTTTACCCCAACAGAACTATTTTATTATCCCCAGTTCACAAAAGGTAAAGTTTACTTTAAGGACGGTACTACGTCCTCGGCTAAACTGAACTACAGCCTGCTGGTAGACGAAATACAGTTTATTGGTCCCAAAGGGGATACACTTTCCCTGGCCGATCAACAAACGATCGGGGTTATTTGCATTGAAGCGGACAGCTTTTATTACGATAAGGGATACCTGCGGTTTGTTGCGGGGAATAGGCTTGTGAAATTGGTAGAGAAAAAAATATGGCAGGTAGCAGAAACCCAAAGAATGGGTGCTTTCAATACGCCTACCAGCACTGCCTCCATCAATTCCCAGGCTTTTTATAACGTAAACGGAACGACTTATAATTTAGTGCTAAACGAGGAGCTGACGCTGAGGAAAGTAGAACTTCATTTTTTTATGGATCGCAACAGCCGTGTTGTACCAGCCGGAAAAAAGAACCTGCTCAAACTTTTTCCAAAAGAGCAGCGCCGTATTGAAACGTTTTTAAAAGACAACCAAATTGATTTTACCAACAAAAACGATCTTGAAAAAATAGTTCAGTTCTTGGGGCTTTTGTAAGGTAATGGTGATACTGTGAGGTTTTTTATTATTGAACGAAAATACCCTGCCATGGATCTCGCCTTCACAAACATCTGTATCCTAGCCTGTGCTTCTACCGCTCCTGTAGTTTCCGGGGGAAAATAAACACGGCTAAATTTTAAACTTTATATTCGCCTTTTTACATGTTCAACGCTTATCTTTTTGGGAACCTCTCGAATGCCTGTTATTAAAGCCTCGCTCCACTCGTTTTATAGTTTCAAGCTTGCGGCCATTGTCGTTTTCCTTGCAGCCACCGGGCTTACCAGCCAGGCGCAAACTTTCAACGAAAGCAATTATAAATTTTCGATAGCTCCTGCTACGAGCCCCATTGAAATTGACGGCAAAGCAGATGAAGCGGCCTGGGCAGCTACGGAAGAACTGGCACCTTTTCGGCAAAACTTTCCGTACGATACCGGCGTAGCCATTCATCAAACCCGGGTAAAGGTTACCCACGACAAAGACTTCTTATACATTTCCGCCATCTGTTATCAAAAAAAGTACGTGGTGCGTTCGCTGCGCCGGGATTTTGAAGGTTCGAGTACAGATATTTTTACCGTTTTGATAGACCCTTTCCAGGATAAATTAAATGGATTTTATTTTGCCGTGAGCCCCTACGGTGCACAAAAAGAACAGTTGATTTATAACAGCAATGAAACCAACATAAACTGGGACAATAAATGGTATAGCAACGTAACGAGGTACGATGACCGCTTTGAAGTAGAAATGGCCATCCCTTTTAAAAC
>JBKJKD010000233.1:0-13765 GCA_046597635.1 Ferruginibacter sp.
GAAAGGGGAAAAGTGAATGGGGGGAAGGCAAAAGTAAAAAGTAAAAAGTAAAAAGTCAAAAGTCAAAAGCTGCTACACTATTGAGGGAGTCAAAAGTAAAATGTAAGAGGTGAAAGCTGTATTGTGAATGGACAGTCTAGAAAGGCAATACGTAAATATAAAATCAATAATGCCCCTATTCACTTTAAAATAGAAATCTTACCTCCTGCATCAGGGATCCCAAATCTGGAATCAGCCACCAGAAATCATTCATCTTAGATCATACATCAGAAATTACACATCATAAATCAGAAATCACACACTAAGTATCAAAACCTCTATGCCCTCAAAAATTAGTTTTTCTTCAACTTGTCCTTAAATACTTTTTCAAACTTATCCATCTTTGGTTTGATCACATATTGGCAGTAGGGTTGATTGCCATTTTCGTTGTAATAGTTCTGGTGGTAGTTCTCTGCCTTGTAAAATTTAGTCATGGGTTCAAACGTCGTCACAATTGGCTTCGCAAAAGCACCGCTTTCATTCAATTTTGCTTTGTAAGCTTCCGCAATTTGCTTTTGCTTTTGGTTCCTGTAAAAGATTGCGCTCCTGTATTGTGGACCTACGTCGTTGCCCTGCCTGTTTAAGGTAGTAGGATCATGAGTTGCCCAAAAAATTTCTAAAAGATCGTCGTAAGAAACTTTAGTGGTATCATAAATAATGTTGAGGCATTCCGCATGGCCGGTAGCACCCGTGCCTATTTGCTGGTAGGTAGGATTAACCAGTTGTCCGCCACTATAACCGCTCTCTACACTAATTACACCTTCCACTTGTTGAAATACTGCTTCCGTACACCAGAAGCATCCATTGGCGAAAGTAACGGTGTCGGTGTTGGGCAAATTAATATTACTGGTCAAAGGCTCTTTTACGGTAGCAGTCGAAGTAGTCTTTCTATTTGCACAACTAGTGAGACTAATAAAAGCTAATAAAATAAGTAGGCTGATTTTTTGCATGTTGTTTGTTTTAACCAATTACGTAAAAACGCTTCTCTGGATTTTGAGTGATTCGGGCTTTACAAAAGCTATAACAAAGCGGAGTAGTATTTGTTACGGCTAATTGTTTTTTTTCTTTTTTATGGGGGTTGCAGGCAAGTCATTCTCATTGCCTTTTAGTTTGGTTTCATCTAACTTGCCCGATGCATCCCGAAGTGGAGATGGTAGCGGGGCACTGCCCTCTGCGGTTACTTCGTTGAATACTTTGTTTACATATACCCATTTTCCATCTGTCCATTTAAAACCTTCATAGTCTCCGTCGCCAATGAGGGTCCACTTTTTATTGGGTTGGTTGGACTCTGAAATGAGGTGTTCAAAAACGATCATTTCCAAATCCTGGTCGTAAGTGAGGCGAGGGCTTGCTTGTTTTTTGTATTCCATAACAAATCTGGCCATTTTGTTATTATAGCCATAGCCACTCACTATGCTAAACTGCCTGCTACCAAAGATGGGTTCAGCATTTTTGAAACTTAGCACTTCAATAATCTTTTTATTGCTCCGAATATTATTTTCATCATAGCCAAGTAATGTGTAATACGAATTTCCCTGGTGTTTGGTTAAAATGATTTTGTAGTAAACAGCCCCCATCCAACCAAAATTATTAGCAATGGTATCTGCAATATTACTTGTGATGTCAGATTTATCAATCAGCGGAAAAAGCTTCAAACTGCCATCGGCTGTTTTCATCTGTATGGCACCGTGCTGACGAACTACATTTTCGTTGATCACCATTTGCCAGGTATAAATTCGGAAACTGCTATCCGGTGCATACAATTTTGAAATACCATAAAGCGAGTCAAAAGGATAGCTAAAGGAATGTTTTGTTTTTAGTGACCTTACTAACAGCTTTGTAAAAATACTGTCTGCCTTTAGCCGGTCTATAGGATTTACACCCTGTATGATTTTTTCAGCCAGCATTTTTAAGCTGTCTTCTTTTTGCTCTAATATTTTATAATCGGCTTTGCTTATAGACTGAGCGGGGACAACCAACGTGGTTATAAAGCACAACAGCAAAAAGGGGAAAAATTTCATATGCATAAAATTACTTAAAGATTCCTCAAACGAGTGATTGCATTGGAGATAGCGTTAAATTTAACTAAAGGTTATCAGCAACTAGAGGCTTTACTCAATGCGCTTGCTCACGCTTATGTTAAACTTGCGAGTTTCTCCACTTCTTTTACCATAAGTTCCCAACTGTATTTTTTCTTTTCTTCGTGTAGGCCTGGTAAAAATGATGCAGCACCTTTTTCAAAATAAAGTAAAATATTGTCGGCTATAGAAGTTGCAGTAGGCTCTGCTACCAACCCTGCTATTTCATGAGGTACCATTGCCGCAAGGCCACCCACATTGGTCACTATCATGGGCACTTCAAAATGGTAGGCGAGCGGAGTAACACCACTTTGGGTGGCATTTCTGTAGGGTTGCACAACCACGTCGGCCGCACAAAAATAATTTTTGATTTCATTGTCGGCAATGAACGAAGTTTTTAAAATGAGATTTTCGTTTAATTGAAGCCTTGCTATTTGATCGAGATAAGGCTGTTGGTCGTCATAAAATTCTCCTGCTATCAAAAGCTTTATTTCCGGTGCCTGCATCTTTAGCAAGTCCATAGCATCTAGTAAAATATCAAGCCCCTTGTACTTTCGAATGAAGCCGAAAAATAAAACCATTTTGGTATCTGCAGGAATTTGTAAATGAGTTCTTGCTTCTAACTTAGGAATCTTCTCCCCAAAATTATCATACAACGGATGAGGTATGTAACTGGCAGGTTTGCTGCTGTTAAAAATTTTAAGATCGCTCAAAACCTTTTCACTCATGGTAATAAAAGCATCAACAGGTTTCATAAAATATTGCGTAAAAGCCTTATCGCCAAAGCGCTTTTCATGAGGGATCACATTGTCGGCAATGCACACTACTTTAGTATGACTATTCTTTTTTGCAATTCTCAAAATAGTGCCAAAGCAAGGCCCCATGAAGGGCAGCCAGAACCGTACAACAATAATATCGGGTCGCTCTTTTTTTAACCTGTTGCCCACACGCAGCCAATTGAGAGGGTTGATAGAATTGATCAATATCTTAATGTCAAGGCCGGGAGGTGCGGGCTCGGTAGAATATTGTGAAGTGCCGGGAAAAAGAATGGAAGGATATTGCAGAGAAAAAGTATAGATGCTAACGGTGTGACCAGCCTGCATAAAGGCTTTAGCAAGTCGTTCGTTAAAAGTACTCATGCCACCGCCCCGCAAAGGATGCGCAGGACCAACGATGATAATTTTTTTTGGAGACACTGATGGAATGGATTTACACTGTTAAGTGAGTATTGATAAAGATGATGCCTATAAATATTGAACCAAATGATTCATCCTGCCTCTATCTTATAAGCCCGCTTTTTCTTCTATCAGGTAACTGTTTCTTTCTGCAGAATTCCTGGAAATAAGTTCTCCCACAAAGCCCGCCAAGAAGAGTTGTGTACCAATCACCAGGGATATAATGCCCACATAAAACAGTGGCCGGTCCGTCATATTATATTTTAGAAAAGCAATTTTAGAAATAAAAAGATAGGTCCATATGGCAAGACCTATAAAGAAAACTACGCTGCCCCAAAGACCAAAAAAGTGCATGGGTCGCTTACCAAATTTGCCTACAAACATGATGGAAAAAAGATCTAGAAAACCATTGATGAAACGCTCCCAGCCAAACTTGGTTACGCCAAATTTTCTTGCACGATGTTCCACAACTTTTTCGCCGATTTTTCTAAAGCCTGCCCACTTGGCCAGTATGGGGATGTAGCGGTGCATTTCGCCATAAACTTCAATGCTCTTCACCACTTTTTTGCGGTAGGCTTTCAACCCACAATTAAAATCGTTTAGTTTGATGCCGGAGCTTTTACGTGCCGCCGCATTGAATAATTTTGATGGAATATTTTTGGTAAGTGTATTGTCGTAGCGTTTTTTCTTCCATCCACTCACAAGGTCAAAGCCGTCTTCTAAAATCATTTTTCTGAGGGCGGGTATTTCGTCCGGGCTGTCCTGCATGTCGGCATCCATGGTAATGATCACATCGCCCTGTGCTGCTTTAAAACCTTCGTTAAGTGCAGCGCTTTTGCCATAATTGCGTTGAAATTTTATACCTTTTATCTGTGGGTTTTTCAGGCGAAGATTTTCTATCACCGTCCAGGACTCGTCTATGCTTCCATCATCTACCAGGATCATTTCATAGCTGTAATTATTTTCCTGCATTACACGCTCTATCCATGCCGTCAACTCTGGTAGCGACTCGTCTTCGTTGTATAATGGTATTACGATTGAAAGATCCATAAGTTCTTGTTTTATGCTTCCGGCGTTTACTTTAGCCCTAGCTTATTTCAACCAAATGATGCGCCGGCGTTGTTAGACAATTTGCTTTGAACGGACCAAGAACAGTGAAGTTATAATGGTTACCATTGCACCTATCACCAGGTAACCAAATATAGCACTTGATGTTAACATGATATTGAAATAGTCTTTGGCTTTTTGTACCATACCGTCTATTTCTACTGCTGTATAGTTTCCCTTTGAAGCAAGTTCTGCCCGGTAGTTGATAGCCATTTGCTCTTTTAGGGAAGGCTCCACTTTTGTAAAAACAAACGTAAATAAAACCATGATGAATGCCACCACGATAAAGCATTTAAAACCGGTAGAAAAATATTCTTTAAAAGACTTGTTTTCTGCTGCACTGTTCTTAAAATCATACAAAGCCCAGATAATAGCGGCCACATAAATTGCATAAGTGATATACTGCAGGCTGTTGTCAAAATTACCCTTTGCAAAATAGATGACAATAGAAATAATTACCATCAATATGCCTGCTATCAATCCCTTGGTAGTAGCGCTTAATTTGTTGATCATTTGTAAAAGCTAGTTTGATTTTTATTCACAATTCCCCACACTTTGCCTTTAAGTTGCTTACCAATTAAGGCACTGTTCTTTGAAGCTGACTGAATGTTTTTTGCTTCAAAAGTAAAACTTGCTTCGGGGTCAAACAGGGTTAGGCAGGCTGTATGTCCTTCTTTTATTTCGGGCAAGGGTACTCCAAAAATACGGCGTGGGGCTGCCGTTAATTGTTCAATCAGGGTGGAAGTGTCTGTTGCAAAACCATTGGCCACGGCAAAAGCGGTTTCCAAACCAAGCATCCCATTTTTTGCATATTCGAACTCGCAGGTCTTATCATCCCAGTGGCCTGGCAAGTGATGGGAGGCCAGGCAATCTATCAAACCGGCTTGAAATGCATCCTGCAGAGCGTCTCTGTCTGCCCGGGTGCGCAAAGGCGGGTTGAGTTTTAAATTTGTATCGTAGGTAACAAGATCTTCGTCGCAAAAATAAAGATGCGCTGGCGACACCGAACAACTGATATTTAGTCCATCTTTTTTTGCAGCGTTGATGAGGTCGATGCCTTTTTTAGAACTCACGCCAGTAATGTGCAGGCGGGAGTTGGTGTAGCGCAACAATTCAATGTCCCTTGCTATCATGAGTTCTTCTGCAATCACCGGTTTGCCCGGCAGTCCCAATTGTGTACTCACAATTCCTTCGTTCATTAGGCCGTGTGCGCTGATGCTTTCATCGTCTGGTAATTGCAAGATGGTTGCCGGTAGCGGAAGAATATATTGTAGTGCTTTTAATAAAATACCGGGGCTTTGCAGCGCCTGGGTTCCATCGCTAAAGGCAATTGCTCCGCTGCCAAACATGTCATACATTTCTGTAAGTTCTTTGCCAGCCGCATTTTTAGTGATGTTTGCAATCGGGTAAATATTTACCGGCAGGCCGGCAGATTTTTGAATAATGTATTCTACCACCGATTTGGTAGAAACCGAAGGGTTGGTATTGGGTAATAACATCACGTCGGTGAAGCCACCTGCGGCTGCAGCTGCTGCACCCGTTTGCAAAGTTTCCCGGTGCTCAAAGCCTGGGTCGCCAAATTGCGCAAAAATATCCATCCAGCCAATGCTTACATGCAGGTTAGGGGCAGTAAAGGTCTCATCAACCGTTGCGATGATTTCGTTGCCAATGGTTTCAATAATGCCGTTGTTGAGGAGAATATCTTTTACTTGCCCGTTGAGCGGGGAGGAAGAAGAGGTGATTTTTGCTTGCTTGATTAAAACCTTCATTTGTATATGGGATTGCGCAAATATCAATAAAAAAACTGAGGATGCAAGCGCAGTTGGTAAATGGGTGGTGGGAGTGTGAAAGAGAAGTCAAAGGTCAAAAGTCAAAAGTCAAAAGGAAAAAGTCTGCCGACACTGTGGAGCGAAAATTTTCAAAGTGCAAAGGGAACAGCGAGTTGAAAAAACTTTGAACATTGAACTCTTGAACATTGAAAACTGTTTCCAAGAATTACTGCAACCCAGAGCGATGAATGTTTTTTTGATTTTGACCATTTTGCATTTACATTTGCAGTCGGGTAAAAATTTCGGGACGTAGCGCAGCCCGGTAGCGCACTAGGCTGGGGGTCTAGGGGTCGCAAGTTCGAATCTTGTCGTCCCGACATTTAAAGTCTCTACATTTGTAGAGACTTTTTTATGTCCCATTATGTCTACATATTAAAGAGTTTGAAAGATAACAAGCACTATATCGGTGAAACAACTGATGTGGCAGCAAGGGTTTTATTTCATAATTCTGGCAAACAAAGATCAACCCAACAAAGAATTCCTTTCATTCTGATTCTTGTCGAAGAATATAGCTCCAGGCAGGAAGCGCTACAAAGAGAAAAACAAATTAAGAGTTGGAAAGGAGGCACTGCTTTTAAAAAGTTAATAGGGACGTAGCCCCGCCTTGGGGCGGGGCACTAGGCTGGGGGTCTAGGGGTCGCAAGTTCGAATCTTGTCGTCCCGACAAAATTTTTAAAATGTCTTCTGCTTGCAGAAGACATTTTTTTTTGCGTAAACTATTTGGCTGTCAGTTGAGAGGAGCTGGCTGTTTTTACCGCCAGGTCTTTAACTGGTCCCGGTTAAAATGGTATTCCGGTGTGAAAATATCCTCGTTCTTATTTAGGGAGTACCAGGGAGAAGCCGATTCATCACTCGGATTTTTCAGAATATGAATGTCCTGGGCCGGCATATAACTTTGCGCCAGCAGGTAAATTTTTTCTCCATCGTCATTTTCCGCCATGTCCATCACAATGACTGCATGGCCGGGAAAGCCTCCTTTTATCAGCACATCACCCACCTGCATTTTCACCATATTCACTTTTAGCAATTGCTTGCTCAGCGATGCTGTGCCGCACATGGCGAATACTTTTTTGAGATAAAGCGCTAACCTTTTTTGGGTGTAAGGCGCATCAAATTGATAAACGCCCCCCTCATTATCGGTGAAACTAATGTTGCCGAAATCTTGTTGGTAAAACAGGTATTCTGCCCGAAGCCGCATGACGGCATCGGCACATTGCTGCAGGTTTTTATTGCCGACACTAATGTTCAGCACTGCAAACTGTGCAGACTGGTTGTTTTTTGCGGTACCGTTGTACAAGTAAACTGTTTTATCCTTTTTTAAATAGATGCCTCTAAGCCAGGCGCCGAATGATTCCTTTGGCAGGAGAACTCTTTTAAACCCATCTGGTAGTGCAATAGACTTCACATAGGTGAACTCAGCAGTGGCTGATGAAGCATCGAGCGGCTTTATGGACGCATTTTGTTGAGAATGGCCGCCTGTGCAGGAAGCCTGGAGGAATATTATGATGCCTGCTACAATTTTTGAGTGCATAAATCATTATTTTTGACCAATCGGCAGCTAAGATGCAACAGCGCATCTTTTCCACAACTAAACAAAACCCTTTATGACCAATATTCTGATCATTGATGATGAGAAGGCAATTAGAAAAACCCTAACCGAAATTTTAAGTTTTGAGGGCTACAAAATAGATGAAGCTTCTGATGGAGAAGAAGGCTTAAAGAAATTTTCTGAAAAATCTTATGACCTTGTTTTGTGCGACATCAAAATGCCCAAGTTGGATGGTATTGAATTTTTAGAGAGAGCTAAAATGGTGAATGCAGATATACCCATCATCATGATAAGCGGGCATGGCAATATTGATACCGCTGTGGAAGCTGTAAAAAAAGGAGCTTTTGATTACATCAGCAAACCCCCAGATTTAAACCGGCTTCTTATTACCCTGCGCAATGCTACGGAAAAACAGGACCTCGTGGCACAGACAAAAGTGCTTAAAAGAAAGGTGAGCAAAGTGCAGGAGATGGTGGGTGTGAGCGGCCCAATTCAAAAAATAAAAGATACGATAGAAAAAGTAGCACCAACAGATGCCCGGGTTTTGATTACCGGCGAAAACGGTGTGGGTAAAGAATTAGTGGCAAGGTGGATACACGAAAAAAGTAGTCGGAATAAGGGACCCATGGTAGAAGTAAACTGTGCGGCCATACCCGGCGAACTCATAGAAAGCGAATTGTTTGGCCATGAGAAAGGCTCTTTCACATCTGCCATCAAACAACGTATTGGAAAGTTTGAGCAAGCAAATGGAGGCACGTTGTTTTTAGATGAGATAGGAGATATGAGCCTGAGCGCTCAGGCAAAAGTATTGAGGGCTTTGCAGGAAGGAAAAATTACCAGGGTAGGTGCAGAAAAAGATATAAATGTAGACGTAAGGGTCATAGCCGCCACCAACAAAGATCTTTTGAAGGAGGTAGAAGCAAAAACTTTCCGGCTCGATCTCTACCATCGTCTTGGTGTGATCATCATACATGTGCCATCCCTTAACGAGCGAAGCGAAGATGTACCCTTTCTCGTAAATTATTTCCTTGAAGTGGTTGCACAGGAATATGGCCAACCCGTAAAGCAGATGGACAAAAAAGCCATGGAAAGTTTGCAGGCCTATAACTGGTCTGGCAATATCAGGGAACTGCGTAATGTGGTGGAGCGTCTGATAATATTAAGCGGCAAAGAAATTACTGCAGAAGATGTAGCAACCTATGTGCTCCCCAAAAGCTAATAACAGCCTGGAATAGTTAATTATGTTAACAACAGTGCCCGTTTAAGTAAGAAATACCAGTATTAAAAACGAGGAGCTTACTTTTGGGCCAGAAAAAAATAACTTATGAGTATTGGTTGGATCATTTTTATTGTTGCTGCTTTAGGCTGGCATATCGGTTTGTATGGCATGTTTAAAAAAGCAGGCATCGAGGGTTGGAAGGCATTGATACCAATCTACAACACCTGGTGCATGGTAGAGAAAATGGAGCTGAGGAAGTTTTGGTTCTTCTTACAATTTATACCCATTGCAGGGCAGTTCATCACTATCTGGATTACCATTCGTTTCGTAGAACACTTTGGCCGGTTTGGCGTGGGCCATCATGCATTGACAGTGTTGCTTCCATTTGTGTACTTTCCTTACCTGGGCTTTTCGCCCAATGAGCGGTACGCAGGTAAAAAAGTAGTGGAGAATTATAAAAAATCTGCTGCCCGGGAGTGGATAGATGCTGCGGCATTTGCAATTGTAGCTGCCACTATCATTCGCACTTTTGTGTTTGAGGCCTATACTATCCCAACTCCGTCTATGGAAAAAACATTGCTGGTAAACGACTTTTTGTTCGTGAGTAAGTCAAGCTACGGACCCCGCATACCCAATACGCCTATCGCCATGCCTTTTGTCCACCACACTTTGCCCATCGTTAATACAAAATCATATTCTGAGATCTTAAAAATACCTTATACCCGCTGGTTTTCCAGCCCGGTGAAACGCAACGATGTGGTGGTGTTTAATTTTCCGGTAAACGATACCCTCATCAACGATGAGATTAATTTTGGGAGCCGCACTACTTACTACCAGGCGGTGAGAGATATGGGTAGAGAAAAAGTATGGAACGATTACGGCAGCATTATCATCACCAGACCGGTAGATAAAAGAGAAAACTTTATCAAACGGGCGGTAGCAATCGGTGGCGATGTGTTACAGGTAATAAATGGACGGGTATTTATAAGCGGTAAATCTTACGATGATTTTCCGGCATCGGAACATTATTACAAACTAAGTATGCCGCCCAATGGATACGTGGATGCCGATGCAGTGAAGGAAATGGGTATTTCTGTAAGAGAGAGCCAGGGTGACTTGCAACAATATCCTGACAGGTCGTACCTCGTTAATGTAACTAACAAAGAAAAAACTGCTTTGAAAATACCTGCTGGTTACAGCATGCAACCTTTTATAGTAGAGGCAAACAATCCTTATTATTCTTCTACACAACTGTTCCCTTATTACGACACCGCTCACAAATGGAGCGTGGATAATTACGGTCCTTTGCTAGTGCCAGGAAAGGGAACAACCATCGAGCTTACACCTGATAACCTCATCCGCTACCAACGTTGCATAGAAGTGTACGAGGGTAATAAATTTGAAAACAGGGCTGGTAAAATTTTCATCAACGACCAGGAAACTAACACTTATACCTTTAAAATGAATTACCATTTTATGATGGGGGATAACAGGCATAATTCCCTTGACAGCCGCTACTGGGGTTTTGTACCCGAAGATCATGTGGTAGGAAAAGCATCGCTCATTTGGTTTAGCTGGGAGGGTGGTCCAAGATGGAGCCGCTTGTTCACCGGCATAAAATAAACGGCTGCAACCAAAATTGTTGTACATTCAAGTTCATACAAAAATCCTCCCTGTTGCTACAGGGAGGATTTTTTATCTAAATTGATTTTATGAAAAAGGAAGAGATAAAATTTGAGTACAAGGTTTATGAAGATAGCATTGAGTTAAGCAGCGAAGATGGTAAATTGATTCAAGCTGCAAGGGATGTTACAACAAAAGCGTATGCGCCTTACAGCAACTTTTTTGTGGGAGCTGTGGCACTTCTAAAAAATGGTGCAACCGTAAGTGGTACCAATCAGGAAAACGCTGCCTACCCCGTAGGCATTTGTGCAGAGCGGGTGCTTCTGGGCGTAGCTGCCATGCTTCATACAGATGTACCTATAGAAACACTTGCTGTAAGCTATCTAAACAACCAGGGCGAAAGCAACAAACCAATTTCACCTTGCGGCATGTGCCGGCAGGCGCTTTGTGAATACGAAACCCGCACAGGGCACCCCATCCGCATTATACTTTCCGGCGCCACAGGCAAAGTATTCGTGATAGAAACAGTGAGCCAATTGCTGCCATTTAGTTTTGGGAGCAAAGACCTGGCGGTGAAATAAAATAATTATTTTAAAATTGAGATTGCTCTTTGCCGTGTATGGGTGAAGAGCATTTTTTTGCAAAAATCCGATACCGACGGATTTAGCCGTAAACTTAACGTTCTACTACCCCTCGCTTTGCTTCCTCATTCAGGTTGGCCGAACTTCCTACCGCCGGCAACCATCGGAATTTGTATTTTTTGTTACCCTTTATGCCCTCCTGGTTCGTAAAATTTCGGCGCTGGAGGAATAGTGTTTTTATCGAAAATTCGTTTTATCATCATCACTATTTCTGCCGCCGCAGGTAAGCCGGTATCATTAGAGTGTTGCCGCCGTCTGGCTTTCAGCCAACGGCCCAGCATACCCATCAAAGAATGAACAGCATATAAGTTAAAGAATGATGAGCAATTAATTCAGTTCCCAGTATAGTGCGTAATCATATTAAACTCGTCTACTCCTATCAGATAGAATTGGGCTGAAGAGTATTTATATTCTTCTGCAAAATTTACCAATCCGGCGGTAACTGGGTTTTGATGAATGTATTCGAGTTTTTGAAGAAAAGCTTTTTCCGTAAACAGCTCAATGCTCAATGGTTCCCGTTTCCATACTTGATACGTCCGGTCATATTTATTTACCCGCAATTGTTCCAATAAGTCTGGGTTTTCCAAAGCAAGTTTCCTTTTAATTGCCTTGGCGGTATAAGTCATAAAGGAACTTTGTATTTGAGTGAGGGTATAATGCTGTAATGGTTGCCATATCAGATGTACATGATTGCTCATTACCACAAATGCGCTCAAGTCAATACGATTTTCATTTACTAAAAATTTAAGGCCTTGGGTGATGATATCTTTATACTCGTCATCTTTGAGTAACGGCTTCCATTTTTGAATTGTGGCGGTAAAAAACTGCGGCCAAATGCTTGGGAATTTCATTTGTGTGAGATGATTATTTACAGAGATAAAATAAGGTATCTTTCAGTTAAGTTTTTAGTTTATCAATTGATAAATTTATCAACGCTGGGACGCAGGGGCTCACTTCGCCGTTGGCTGAAAGCCAGACGGCGGCAGGCTACCTACGGCGGCAAAAAAAATCCCATAGCTGGCTCAGATCTTAACATAAGCACCGTAAACAGTATTCTCAAGTACAATTTTTATGATGCATACACTTACACCGGAGTAAAGCCTTTTAACAGCTCATTTGACAATGAACTTGCCTACCCAACAGGCGGGGAATATATTGCGCAAACGCTGCGCACCATAAACATGTCTACCGGGAGCGTGACGAGAGTACTTGGAACCAATAATTTTCTCACATCTACGGTTTATTACGATGATAAAGGCAGAGTTATACAAAGCACTGAGGATAATATTAAAACGGGTAACGACGTTACCACCATGCAGTATGAATGGGATAATAGGCTCCTAAGCATAAATACGAAGCATACCGCAACAGGTACCGGTTACACAAACTACAGTGTGGTAACCAAAAATATTTTTGATAAAATAGGTAGGGTAATAGGCGTTGAGAAAAAATACGGAGCTAATCCCTTCAAAGCAATTGGGGGCTACAGTTTCGACGATATGGGCAGGCTAAGTAAAAAACGGCTGTCCCCAGGTTATACAGGAACTGGTAAATCAGAAATCGAAACCCTGGCTTACAGTTACAACTTGCACAACGAAATAACTGGGATTAATAAAAACTATGCATTAAAAACACCTGGCCTTTATAACAAATGGGATAACTTCTTTGGGCTATACCTAGGTTACGATAACCGGGATGCTGTATTTGCTGCGGCGCAATTGGATGGGCATGTAACCGGCACATTATGGAATACACAGGGTGACGATGTACAGCGTAAATACGATTTTAGCTACGATCGTGCCGGCAGGCTGGTCAATGCACTGTTTAATGAAAAACAAAAGCCAACCGATTCATGGAACAACCTCAAAATGAATTTTTCTGTAACCGGCGCAAGTGGCAAGATTGATTATGATCTTAATGGGAATCTGATGGGCATGTTGCAAAAAGGCGTACTGGTTGGCACAGCAAACCCGGTAAACTTAGATGACCTGTATTACACTTACAGCAGCCTCAGCAACAAGCTAATTAAAGTTTATGATAACGGAACAGCGGCTGCCAATAACGGTAAACTGGGAGATTTTACAGATGGTACAAACGCTGCAGCCAACGATTATGTGTACGATGATAATGGCAATCTTGTAATTGACCTAAATAAAAATGCGAAAGACCTGGCCGGCCTTGCAGGAGGCAGGGGCATAAAATATAATTTCTTAGACAAGCCGGAGGAGATTCGCATCAGCGGTAAGGGAGTAATAAAAATTGTGTATGATGCCAATGGTAATAAGCTACAAAAAATATTTACACCCGAAGTTGGAGGTACTGCTGTAACGACCACCTACATAAACGAATATGTGTACAAGGGCGATATACTACAGTTTATCAATTTTGAAGAAGGGCGGATAAGGATTATTACACCAGTAAGTGCTAACAATGGATACGACATGCTCAGCCTGGCCGGAAGCCTTACCATGCCTACAGCACCCGCAGGCGGAGGTGGCACTGGCG
>JBKJKD010000273.1:0-21829 GCA_046597635.1 Ferruginibacter sp.
GGCAGCTGCGCTTGATACTTGGAGGAAAAATGAAGCCGGAAGAGGCGCAGGAATTAAAGGCCTTGTTTGTGAAGTAATGCCGAAAGGCAGATGGTTTTGTGAATGGTGAATTGTGAAAAGTAGATTAGTGGATCAGTAGATTAGTTGATTAGTGGATTAGGAGATTAGTTAATAATTTCTCTTCATTGCAGAAACAAATTGATGCTAACCTTCAAACTTGCTCCTAACAGGAACTTGAACCTTTGAACCACTAAAAATTTGAACATTGAACCATTGAACATTGAACCGTTGAGCTTTGAACCTTTGAACCCTACTTATCCATCTTATTCATCAGGTGGTGCTTGCTTTTAAGCATAAACTTTTTGCTTTGCTCAATGGCGTCCATTACTTTCTCCAAAATATTTTCATTGGTATCCTCGTAATCTATGTCCAGAGGTTCTTTAAAAGTCACAGACAATAAAGAGCCTTTCTTTTTAAACTTCAATCCTTTTTTATTAAAGGCTCGCCAGTATCCACTGATCACCACTGGTATTACAACGGGTCTTGTTTGTTTGATGATGTAAGCAGTACCTTTTCTGCCAGGTGCAAAGGGTTTGGTGGTTCCTTGCGGGAAGGTGATCACCCAGTTTTTATTCAGTGCATCTGTAATTTTTCTGGTATCGGAAGGGTCTAGACCTCTTCTGACTTCAGAGCCTTCGGAGCGCCAGGTACGTTTTACGGAAAGGCCCCCTGCCATCAGGAATAGTTTTGTAAGCCAGCTTGTTTTCATAGTTTCTTCAGCAGCCACATAGTTAACACGGGTAAAGGGCCAAAGTAGATAGAAGGGCATACCCAATCTGTTTTTTTTGTGCCAGCTCACCGCACAAAAAATATGGATAAAAGTCATCACGTCTGCAAAATAAGTCTGATGGTTGCTTACAAAAAGAACGTTGCTGTTA
Organism: Ferruginibacter sp.; assembly: GCA_046597635.1. Lineage (GTDB taxonomy): Bacteria > Bacteroidota > Bacteroidia > Chitinophagales > Chitinophagaceae > Ferruginibacter. The sequence goes on from JBKJKD010000273.1 coordinate 939, forward strand.
GGCAAATTTTCAAGGTGCTCTGTCCCCTTAATATCAAGCTTGTTGATAATATTTAAACCTGGGTAGGTAAATACTCCAACTATAGAATATATGATACCTTTTACAAAGCGGGACTCTCTTAGATTGGCAAAAAAACGATTCATTCCAAAAAATTAAGCAAAAACAGGTGTGTAAAGTAAACCATTTCTCCTTTCAAAACACAAAATGAATGAATGCATTTATTTACAAACATTTTGGTTCATTGAACATAAAAATATTAAATAAATCAACGCTCTAGAAGATTAACATATTTTTTTCTATAGTGAGGTGAGAAGTGTATATTTGAGAAACTTTTTTTAAATAAATTTTTGCATCATGAAAAAAATCTTACTTAGTCTTATTACTGCTTTTTGCGTGTGTAGCGTGGCAATGGCTCAGGAACCTGTAAAAATCCAGGCAAAAAAAAGGAATGTTAGCTTAACAGCAGTGTCAGCTTCACCATCAGACGACAAAGCTGAAATGGCAGAAAGATTAAAAGCCAAACAACAACATTTCGAAGCAATGAGAGCCTCAACTACACAAACTTCTGCAGGTGCAGCCAAGGCTGAAGAGACCAACGGCTCAAAAAAGAAAAAAGTAAATTAAATTTCGTCATCACTAACTGATTTCTCTCAACAAAATTTCTGCACATGAAACATTACTACAAAAAATTATGTTCGGTTGCGCTTTTATTCATTTTGTTAGGACTAACCTCCAAAACAGTAACAGCACAAGTATTAATTAATGAAGGTTTTACAACCATTCTACCATCAGGCTGGGCTCAACAAAATCTAAGCAGTCCTGCCGGAACCGGTTTATGGTTCCAGGGAAATCCCGCTGTTTTTCCTGCATTTAGCGGCGCAACTAACGCATATGCCGCTTGTAACTTCCAAAGCACCACAGGTGCTGGTGAGATCAGCAACTGGCTGTTTACCCCGCAAGTTGCTCTTGCCAACGGAAATGTATTTAGTTTCTACACCCGCACTACCACTGGCGATTTTCCCGACAGACTTGAGTTAAGGATGAGCACCAATGGTGCAAGCGTAAATGTGGGTGCAACCAATACCAGCGTAGGTGATTATACTACTTTGTTACAAAGTGTAAATCCAGGCTTAACCAACGTAGACTACCCAATTGTTTGGACAAAATACACTGTAACTATCAGTGGGTTGGCCGCTCCCACAAATGGCCGTTTTGCATTCCGTTATTTTGTAACAGATGGCGGACCTGCAGGCAACAATTCTGACTATATAGGCGTGGATGATGTACAATATGGTGTGCCTTGTGCTGGTACACCAACCCCGGGCAATACAGTCTCTACTGTGGCTACTACATGCCCAACTGTTCCGTTTACTTTGTCTTTACAAAACCCGGCCAGTGGGGTGGGCATAACCTACCAGTGGCAGTCATCTGCAACAGGCGTTACAGGCTCATTTACAAACATTACTGGCGCTACGAATGCAACGCTAACTACATCCCTTACAGCAAGCACCTATTACCAGGCCATTGTTTCTTGCGGAGCCAGTAGCGCAACCTCTACCCCAGTTCAGGTAGTAGCACTCACATGTTATTGTACTGCTGGAGCAACCTCTACTGCATTTGAAAAAATATCGAGGGTTGTCTTTGGCACCATCAATAACCCTTCTACCTCAACGGCAGGTTATCAAGATTTCACTTCACTCACTACGCTAGGATATATCGGGGCTACAATGCCAATTACCGTAACGCTTTCTGGTGGTTTTGCAGCAGACCAGGTGAAGGTTTGGATTGATTTTAATGCAGATTTTGACTTTGATGATGCAGGCGAACTTGTATACACGTCTCCCAATGGTGCAGGACCACATACAGGTAACATCATTATCCCATCAACTGCTACGCCAGGTACTACTCGTATGAGGGTAAGAATGCATGACACCAGCTTAGGCCCTAATGGTACTCCTTGCGGAACCAGCACCTACGGACAGGTAGAAGACTATAACGTAAACCTGGTGCCTTGTATAGCTGTAACTGTAACCACTCAGCCGGCTAATGCAAGTGTTTCTTGTGGTGGCAATACTTCCTTTACAGTTGCACTGGCAGGATCTGCGCCAACAGTTTATTGGCAATATAAAACAAGCGCCGCTAGTACCAACTGGCTTGATGTTCCCAACCTGGCTCCTTATTCTGGTATTACTACAACTACGTTATCCATCACAGGAGCTACCGCTGCGATAGATGGATATCAGTACAGGGGAGTGTACAGAGGTGCATGCACAGGCGCAAGTTTCTCAAATGCAGCAACTTTAACTGTTACACCATTAGTACCGGTGGTAAACCCTGCTTCTGCAACAATTTGTTTTGGATCAATACAACAGTTATCATTAACCAATACGGTAGCTGGCGCCGTGACAGCTACTTTTGCTGCTACTGGTCTGCCGGTTGCTATCCCAGACGGTACTTTTCCTGTTGGAACGTCCACCGCTATACCATTCACTGTGTCAGGTATTCCTGCAGGTTCGGTGGTTCAGAATATAGGTGTAAGATTTAGCATCACTCATCCATACGTAGGCGATTTGGTCATGAACTTAAAAGCTCCAAATAACCAAAAGTTGAACCTCTTTGCTTTGCTAGATAATGCTACCGGCGGCAACGCTACGGCAAATTTCACAAATACAACAATTGATTCTTTGTCGACAGCAGCTATCAGTGGAGCTCCAGCTCCAAGATCTGGCTCTTATCGTGCAGAAAGATATGCTATTGGTAATGCGAACTTTGGCGACCTAGTTACGCCAAATACTACATGGTCGGCCCTCTTAGGAACCTTAAATGGGACTTGGAATATCAATATTGCAGATTTAGGCGCCGGCGATGCAGGAAGTGTTACTGCAGCGAGCATCTCCATAACCTACTCAGCTCCGAACTTTGCGCAGGGAACATGGACAACTACCCGCCCCGGTACAATTTTTACTGATGCAAGTGCTACTGTTCCATATACGGGTACACCCGCAACAACGGTGTATGTTAAACCAGATACACTTGGTATTACGAACTATCGTGTAAGTTTTTCAACCCCTAGTTGCCAGTCTGCCATAGCTACCGTTCCTGTGACAGTAAGATCACTTCCTACCACTTTTTCAGTCCCTGTTAACAGGGTAATTTGTCAGGGTGCTACTACTACGTTCACTGCTGCTCCCACAAACGGCAACGCAAGTTCCGTGGTTTGGCAGATAAGTACTGATAACGGCGCTACCTTCACCAACTTGGCAAACGGTGGCGGGTATACCGGCGCTACCACAAACACACTCACAATAACAGCTGCTGGTGTAGCGCTTAACGGAAACAGGTATCGTTTGTCGGCTTCAGCCGTTCCGTGCACTAGTACTGCTAATTCAGCAGTGGCCACACTTACTGTAAACCCAACACCGGTTATTGTTCTTACACTCAATTCTCTCACTGCCATCTACCCTGGTCAAACAACTACTTTGTCTGCGGCAGTTTCTCCAAATCCAGCAGCAACCTTTACCTGGTTTAGAAATGGTACCGTTGTTGCCGGTGCTAATGCCAGCACGTTGGTTGTTGATGTAGATAAATTGGGTCTGTACACGGCAAACGTAGTTGATGTTAATGGTTGCACTGCAACTTCAGCGGCAGTGAGAATTTCTGCCTCGGCCAATGACCTCCTGTTTATCTATCCGAGTCCCAACACTGGCCAATTCCAGGTAAGGTTCTTCAGCCAATTGGGCAGTTCACCTTTCCCTCGCACAGTAAGCGTATTTGACAGTAAGGGTACAAGAGTTTATTCAAGGTCTTATGCCGTTACGTCTGCTTATACAAGACTGGACGTAGACCTAAAAAATCAAGCAAAAGGAATCTACAGTGTTGAATTAACTGATTCCAGAGGAAACAGACTAAAAACAGGCAGAGTATTGGTACTTTAATAGCCTTAAATTTAAAAATGTAAAAATGCCCCGGATTCGGGGCATTTTTATTTATAGGACCTGCAACAGGGCTATCTTTTGGGAAAAAACCTTACTTTTGCAGCCCCGTATAAAACCACGGGGTTATTTTATGTCATTCAATATTAACAAACAACTAAACGCAGAAGAACTGGAGCCGACGGCTGCCGAGTCAGCAGATGCTGGCGAGACAGTAGAGGCTACTGCGACACCAAACGAACCAGCCTACGAGCCAATCGTAGAAACTGCCCATGATGATTTTGACTGGAGCAGGGATAAACGCAATGTATCTTCTTATTCTGCAGAGGAAAAAGCAAAGTACGACGACGTTTACGACAACACTTTCAAACAGATCAATGATGGCGAAATGATCCAGGCAACTGTAGAATCATTAACCAAAACTGATGTGGTGGTAAACATCGGCTTTAAAAGCGATGGTCTTATTTCTTTGAACGAATTCAGAGATATCCCCGGCGGTGTTAAAGTGGGCGATATCATCGAAGTAATGGTAGTAGAAAAGGAAGACAGGGAAGGAAACTTAAACCTGAGCCGTAAATCTGCACGCATTACCCGGGCATGGGAAAGAATCGTAGAGGTGAACAAAACCGGCGAAATCGTTACTGGTTTGGTTACCAGCAAAACCAAAGGTGGTTTGATCGTAGATGTATTTGGTATGGAAACATTCTTACCAGGATCTCAGATTGACGTTAAGCCCGTTACCGATTACGATCAGTTCGTAGGTAAAACAATGGAATTTAAAGTGGTTAAAATCAACGAAGCCATTAAAAATGCTGTTGTATCTCATAAAGCCCTTATCGAAAGCGATATCGAAGCTCAAAGAGCTGAAATTATCGGTAAACTGGAGAAAGGCCAGGTGTTGGAAGGAACCATCAAAAACATCACAGATTTTGGAGCATTCCTTGATTTAGGTGGCTTAGATGGTTTGTTGTACATCACTGATATTTCATGGGGTCGTATCAACCATCCTACAGAAGTGCTGAAAATGGATCAGAAACTGAACGTGGTTGTTTTGGACTTTGATGATGATAAGAAACGTATCAGTCTTGGTTTAAAACAATTAACTCCTCACCCATGGGATACCCTTGCAGAGAACCTGAAAGAAGGTGAAACTGTAAAAGGTAAGGTGGTAAACATCGAAGATTACGGTGCATTCCTCGAAATTATGCCGGGTGTAGAAGGTCTTGTTCACGTGAGCGAAATTACCTGGGCTAACACTCCTATCAATGCTAAAGAATTCTTCAAATTAAATGATGAGTACGAAGCAAGAGTGGTAACACTTGACAAGGATACCCGCAAAATGAGTCTTTCTATCAAGCAATTGACTGAGGATCCATGGAGCACAATCGAAAATCAATTTCCAGAAGGTAGCAAGCATAAAGGAACCGTTAAAAACATCACTCCTTACGGCGTATTTGTAGAACTGGCTACTGGCATTGGTGGCATGATTCACATCAGCGATTTGAGCTGGTTAAAACGTTTCAACAACCCGAATGAATACACCAAGGTTGGAAACGAAATTGATGTATTGATTCTTAGCATTGATAAAGACGGACGCAAACTTCAGTTAGGCCACAAGCAAATTGAAGAAGATCCCTGGAACAGCCTCGAAGAAACTTTTGGTATCGGAACTTTGCATGAAGGAACTGTTGTAAAGAAAGATGACAAAGGTGCTGTAGTGCAGCTTCCTTATGGCCTTGAAGGATTTGTACCTTCTCGTCACCTTGCAAAAGAAGATGGAAAAACAATTGGTGCCGATGAGATTGCCAACTTTGTGGTAATTGAATTTGACCGCAATGACAAACGCATCGTTCTTAGCCACACCCGTCTTTGGGAGCAGGAAAAAGAAGAAGAAAAACAAGTGCAACAAAAAGAGAAAAGAGCTGAAGCTGATTCAACTAAGAAAGCTGTAAAGACAATACAGGCTAAAGTTGAAAAATCTACACTTGGAGACTTAAGCGCACTGGCTGAATTAAAAGCTAAATTGGAAGACGGCGAAAACGCCGCCGAAGAAGCTAAAGGAGAATAATCGTTTCCTGATATAAAAAACCTCCCGCAAAAAAATACGGGAGGTTTTTTTATATGCCTATGCAAAAAGTAGCTTAGTCAAATACTTCTTCGTTCAAATAAACCTTAGTCATTTCATGAAAATGATTTTGTAAGGTGTGCAGAGGAATGGAGTGCAGCATATGTCTCTTCTCATCTCGATACCAAAGCTCCATATTAGAAAAGTCGCCATCTCTCGGTATGGCCATCCTGAAAGCACCCTTGGAATATTTGATGATTCCATCCTCCAGCAACTCCTTGTGAAACTTTAAATTCTGCAACTCCTCATCTGTGATCTCGAGGGGCGAAAGTTGGTCGGTCTCATACCAGAACTCCTGTATGCCATTGTTTACACACACTTGCTTTTCATTGGAATTTAAGTTGGTCACTTCTCCCCTGCGTTTGTCTCCGTCATTGTCTACTACCAGGTAATCGCCTACTTTTATCTCATTAAATTTTATCATAATTAAAAGGTTTTTTATTACAACAATTTAAGGAAAAGATTCAAAGGTTCCAAAGGTTGCAAAAGTTCCAAAGGTTTTAAGGGTTCCAAAGGTTTAAAAGGTTCCAAGGATTGCAAACGCCTTAAAATAATGAAACGTCTTAACCCATTTAGGCTTTATTCTGCCCAACTCATCACATAGCCATCATTCTCTATTTCTAAGGCAGTGGTTGTTAACTGTAGAGGCCGGAACGTATCTACCATTACAGCAAGCTCTTTTGTTTCCTTTGCACCAATACTTTTTTCTGCCAGGCCGGGATGTGGCCCATGGGGAATGCCTGCCGGATGAAGGGTGATCATACCACGAGTTACATGTTTGCGGCTCATAAAATCGCCATCCACATAATACAATAATTCATCGCTGTCTATGTTACTGTGGTTGTATGGTGCCGGTATAGCCAGGGGATGATAATCAAACAACCTTGGCACAAAGGAACAAACCACAAAGGCATCGGTTTCAAAAGTTTGGTGCACTGGTGGAGGCTGGTGCACCCTCCCTGTTATAGGTTCAAAATCATGAATTGAAAAAATGTACGGATAGCAACAACCATCCCAGCCCACCACATCAAAGGGATGCGTGGCGTAGTGAATGCCATACAGTAATCCTTTCTTCTTTGTTTTGATGATAAAATCTCCTTTCACATCGTGTGTTTGGAGGTTCTCCGGTACCCTGATATCCCTTTCGCAAAAAGGCGAATGCTCCATGAGTTGGCCGTTCTTACTCATGTACTTTTTGGGGTAATGTATGGGGTGAAAAGATTCTACAACAAACAACCGGTTGTTACCATCGTCAAAATGTATTTGATGAATGGTACCACGGGGAAGCACAATGTAATCTCCATAGCTAAACTTTAACTCACCATAACAGGTTTTTACCATGCCGCTGCCTTCATGCACAAAAATCAGTTCATCGGCATCTGCATTTTTGTAAAAATAATCTGTCATGCTTTGTTGAGGGCTAGCCAGTACAATATGGCAATCACTGTTTACCAATACTGCTTTTCGGCTTTGCAGGTAATCTGCGTCAGGCTTCACCTTAAACCCTTCCAGGCTGCGATGCTTCAGCATTCTTTCCTCCGCAATTACTGGTGCCACATCTATAGGATCGTCGCATTTTACAATAAGTGTGGGGGCATAGGTATGATAAGAAATGCTGTAATCATTAGAAAAACCTTCGGTAGAAAATAGCTGCTCGGAATAGAGGCTCCCATCTGGCTTTCTAAATTGTGTGTGGCGCTTGTGCGGAATCGTTCCGGCTTTATGATAATGCGGCATTTTTTAATTTGATAATTTGATGATTGGATAATTTGATAATGACGTGCCGATCTGTGTTGGAAGTCTCGTACTGGTGAAGCATCTTCAATTCGATAGAATTATCCCCTTGATTAATTAACCATTTGACCAACCTACTCATTAACTAATTTACCTATCTAATAATTCACTAAATATCTAATCAACTAATTAAACAATCTACCAATTGCTATCTATCTTCATTTCAAATTTACATTTTTTAAACCGAAACAGTTTGACAAGAATTGGGCTCCTATCAGATACACATAGCTTTTTAGATGAAAGTATTTTTGAGCATTTTAGACATTGCGACGAGGTATGGCATGCCGGAGATTTTGGAAACATGGATGTTATCAACCGGCTCCGAGATTTTAAACCCATGCGGGGCGTGTATGGGAACATTGATGATGCCCACATCCGTTCTTTATATCCTGAAGATTTATTTTTCACCTGCGAAGAGGTGAACATTTTCATGCGGCATATCGGCGGCTATCCTGGCCGTTATGCCCCCGGTATAAAAGAGCGAATAAAGGAACACAGGAGCGGGCTGTTCATAAGCGGTCACTCTCATATTTTAAAAGTGATGTATGATGAAAAACTCAAGTGCCTTCATATGAACCCGGGAGCTGCAGGCAATCATGGCTGGCACCAGGTAAGAACGATCATTCGTTTTGATATTGATGGCAGAGAAATGAAAAACTGTGAAGTGATAGAGCTGGGTAGCCGGGGAAGCAACTCCATAAAATCGTAAGACCTGCTCTTCAGCAGGCCTTACATTATTTATTTCTCAAGTAACTTCATTCCTGTCACTTTTTTAAGGGCAAGGCTTAAAGTCCCTTCATTGCTTACATCCCCGGAAACCAGGGTCTTGCTATCCCTTCTCTAAACGGCCAGGGAACACCTGCAAGAATCAGCAACAATGCAATAAGGTATAACCACGACGCAGCACTGTAGGCACCAACCTTTGATTTACCCCTTGCGATGGTAATAAGGATGATAGCAATGAGCATGGTGCTGATATGCTCCACCGCCCAAAAACGGAGTGCGCTATCTTTCATCACAGCACTAAACCCATTTGACTGAATGAGTTTGTAACCAAATGCTCCTGTAAAATATTGGTACAATCCAATAAGTAAAGTGATATGTGCTGATATCAACAACCATAAACTTGTTTTCTTTAACGCTACTTTTTTACCAAAAGCCTGTACAAGAGCAAGGAGTAAAAAAAACAAAATTACCCAGCGTAAAAAACTGTGTAGATGCAATAATCCACTTTCCATAATGATTAGTTTTTAGTTGGCCAAATCTACAACAGCGGGAGCATTAATCTTCATTTATGTAGCAACAAAAAAAATTGATTTGTGATTTGCGATTTAAGTTTTGTCCTTTTCCCTTTGCCACTTTCCACCCACTGGCCGAGCACGAGTTTCAACTTTTTACTTTTTAATTTTTAATTTGACCTCCCTACTCCACCCAATCTGCAATAAATATATTCGTATCCCTCGTGCCGCCATTGTTACGGTTGCTGCAAAAAACAAATTGCTTCCCATCGGGGCTAAACATCGGGAAGGCATCAAAACCTTTGTCTCTTGAAATTTTTTGCATGTTGCTTCCATCCAAATTAGTGAGGTACATATTGAAAGGAAAACCCCTTTTATATTCATGGTTACTGCAAAATATAAAGTGGTTACCATCGGGTGTAAAATTTGGTGCCCAATTGGCCTGCTCCAGGTTGGTAACTTGTTTCGCATTGCTACCATCTGCATCGGCTATCCATACCTCCATATGCGTAGGTGCTACTAGATTTTGCTCAAGTAATTCTTTGTACTCTTTTACTTCTTCAGTAGTTGTTGGCCTTGATGCCCTCCAAATAATCTTGCTTCCATCCGGACTAAACCATGCGCCACCATCATAGCCAAGCGTACTGGTAATCCGTTTAACTTTCTTACCCTTCAAATTCATGGTATAGAGTTCCAGGTCACCGTCACGCATAGACGTAAATATCATGATGTCGCCTTTTGGAGAAATAGTTGCCTCGGCATCGTAACCCTTAGTTTTTGTCAGGCGCTTTACAATTTTCCCGCTTGTATTTGCCTTGAAAATATCGAAGCTCTCGTAAATTGGCCAAATGTATTTGTTGCCATACTTGCTTCGGTCTGGAACGGGTGGACAATCTTTGCTTCCCAGATGTGTTGACCCATACAGAATATGCTTACCATCCGGATAAAAATAAGCGCAGGTAGTTCTGCCAGTGCCGGTACTCACTAATTTGGGAATAAAAGCTTCATCGGGTGAGGTAGGAATTTTGCCCATCCATATCTGGTCGCAGGCAATACCCTCCTTAACATTCGATTTTTGATAAATAAGATATTGACCGTCCTTGCTAAAATAGGCCTCGGCGTTGTCTCCGCCAAAAGTCAGCTGGCGCACATTGGTAAAATGATCTTCGCCAGGAAAATGTATGGTATCATACTGCAAGGCAGGCAATGTAACGGGCAGCACAGAAGCAATACTGGCAGTAAACCACCAAAAAATATTGCATAGAGCGATCATCATTAAGTACTTCATAACGAGAGATATTTTTGAAAGTGCAAAGCTAACAGCAGGACGTATTAATTTTGTAATACAATTGTCATTCATTCAATTAGCAATCTATTACTTTTGCAACACAATTTTTTCATGAAATATCTACTTATTTTATTTGGCTTTTCCCTGGCGGTGGCGGCATGCAATAATGAAGAAGCCAAACAAGTACCCACCGCCGAAGCCTCCCAGGAAAAACAACTTAAAGAATTGGTGCAAAAATATCCTGACTCAATTTTAATCGTAGAAAATCTGGTTCAGTACTATCGTGACAATGATGAGTATGAAAAATCTCTTACAATAGTTAACGATGCGTTGAAAAGAGACAGCTCGGTGTTTAGGTTATGGCACATCAAGGGAGTTTTACACCACGAAAATGCAGATACAGCAGGAGCTATCAAAGCGCTGGAAACAAGTGTTCGGTTATCCAACAACTCTAATGATATATTGCTATTGGCCAAGTTATATGCCGAAACAAAAAACCCGGTAGCTTTACAATTGGCAGGATTACTCATCAAACAAGGGGAGTTTATAAAAGAATCGATTCTTATAAAAGGCCTTTACTACAGTGGTATTCGGGAAGATGAAAAGGCGCTCGGATTGTTTGATGAAGCCATTAGCACAACGTATACTTTTATGGAACCCTATAAAGAAAAAGCGCTGGTACTTTACCGCCAGGAACAATATATGGAAGCGTTGAGGGTGTTAGACAAGGCTGTAAAAATTAAAAGTTCCTATGCAGAGGGCTACTATTATATGGGGCTGTGTTTCGAAAAACTAAACCGGTTAGACGATGCAAAAGAAAGCTATGAAACTGCTTTGATCTATGATGCCGATTACGACGAAGCGAAACAAGCACTTACTAAAGTTACCAGCTTGGTAAAATAGATGATAACCAAGTTTTTTAAACCCCATCTTAATTATAAATAAAACCTACTAAAATATTTTACCAATGGCACTAATTGCTCCCTCTCTTTTATCTGCAGATTTTTTAAACCTTGCAAAGGATTGCGACATGCTTAACCAAAGTGAGGCAGACTGGTTTCACCTTGATGTGATGGATGGAAGATTTGTGCCTAATATCAGCTTTGGTCCTATGATCATCGAGTTTATCCGTAAAACCACAGATAAAGTTTGTGATGTGCATCTTATGATTGAAGAACCCGAAAATTATGCAGAAGCCTTTAAAAAAGCCGGAGCCGATAATCTAACCATTCACATAGAAGCTTGCCGGCATTTGCACCGCAACATTCAACAAATAAAAAACCTGGGTATGAAAGCCGGGGTAGCCATAAACCCACACACACCCGTGCAATCTTTGAAAGATGTACTGTCTGATATTGACCTCGTTTGCCTGATGAGCGTAAACCCTGGGTTTGGCGGCCAATCTTTTATACCGGGCACACTGCATAAAATAAAAGAGTTGAAACAAATGATTGCCGATGCCGGAGCAAATGTTTTGATTGAAGTGGATGGGGGTGTATCACTGGATAATGCCTCCAGCATCCTTGCTGCCGGGGCAGATGTATTGGTGGCTGGCAATGCAGTTTTTAAATCTGCTAACCCTATAGAAACGATCGCTGATTTTAAGAAACTCTAAAATTGTGATGAGGATCCCAAACTGTAATCTGCATTTTTAATTGCTGCTTTTTTTGCCATTCAATAAAATATCTATCTTCAACGAATGAGATTACTGGTCGCCTTTTTCTTTAGCCTGCTTAGCTTATCAGCAATAGCTCAAAATAAAAATGCAAGCATCTCCGGCATAATCGTAGATGAAAATGATCATCCCCTGGCAAAATCTTCCGTTGTTATTTTAGGACGTTCTGCTGGCATTGCATCATCCGACAGTGGCCGGTTCACTTTAGTGGTTCCGGCCCAAAAAGCAATTGCACTCGTTTTCAGCCATCTCGGCTATGTACCCCAGCAAAAAAATTTCTACCTAAGCCCAGGCGAAACAGAAGTGATCGTTATACGCTTAAAAGCCGACGGGCTAAGTATGGAAGAAATAGTAGTGACGGACGAAAGAACAAGAACGGAAAATAGCCTCATTAAAATAAATCCGAAAAATGCCATCACTTTACCTAGTACCACAGGCGGTGTGGAAGCACTCATAAAAGTATTGGTGGGTAGCAACAACGAACTCACTTCGCAGTACAATGTACGTGGTGGTAACTATGACGAGAACCTCATTTACATCAACGATTTTGAAGTGTACCGCCCCTACCTTGTAAGCAGCGGGCAGCAGGAGGGCCTAAGCCTCATTAATCCGGAGCTTGCCCGCAATGTAAGTTTTTACACCGGCGGTTTTCAGGCAAAGTATGGCGACAAAATGAGCAGCGTTCTAGACATTCAGTATCAAAAACCAACAACCTTCGGCGGCAGTGCTTATGTAAGTTTTTTAGAACAAGGATTACAGCTGGAGGGCAGCACGAAAAAAGGGAAAGTTACCTGGCTGGCTGCTGTGAGAAACAAGAATAACCGCAACCTGCTCAGCAACCAACCCACACAAGGTGCTTATATACCCTCGGCCTCCGACGCACAAGCTTACATTACTTACCAGGTTAGCAAAAAATGGCAGTTAGAAGTGTTGAGTATTTTTTCTACTTCTCGCTTTTCATTTTTTCCTGAGTCGGTTCAAAAAACATCTTCTGTGTTCTCCCCTTTGTACACAGCCAACCTTGGCCTGGACATTTTTTTTGAAGGACAGGAAAGAGATGCCTACAACACTGCATTGATAGGAGCAAGTTTATTGCATTCGCCCAACGAAAAATTGAAGTTGAAGTGGATGCTAAGCCGTTTTAAAGACAATGAAAAAGAAAACTTTGACATTGCCGGAGCTTACGTTTTTGGGGATAGGGATTTTGATAACAACAGTGGTACTTTTGGCGAAATTGTAAATCCATTGGGTGCAGGTTACTATCAAAACTATGCAAGAAACGAATTAGATATTGAAGTATGGAACGCCAGCCACAAAGGCAGTTACACGCAGGGCAAGCACTTTATGCAATGGGGCAACAGCATTGAGCAAACTAATATAAAAGACAAACTTCGCCAATGGGAGTACCAGGATTCAGCCGGCTATTCTTTGCCTGCAAATCCTTCTGCACTTTTTTTATTTAACTCGCAAAATTCTACCGCTAACCTTGAGATCCAAAAATACAGTGGCTATCTGCAAGACAATATCTATTTGTCTAAAACAAAAAACGAGGTGATTCTTCAGGTGGGTGCCCGATACAATTACAATAGTTTAAACAAAGAATTTTTAATCAGTCCGCGGGTGCAGGCAAGTTGGAAACCATCCTGGAAAAAAGACGTCATCTTTAAAGCATCTGCCGGCATTTATCAGCAGCCGCCTTTTTACAGGGAACTGCGCAGCAATGATGGCAGTATAAATACTAACATTAAATCGCAGAAGAGTACGCAGTTTGTAGCTGGAATGGACTATAACTTTAAGGGACCCGGCAGCAGGCCTTTTAGACTTACAACTGAAGCCTATTTTAAAAGTATGACCGATGTGGTGCCTTATGATATAGACAATGTAAAAATCCGATACCTCGGCAGCAACAATGCAAAGGCTTATGCAACCGGCCTTGAGATGCGCCTATTTGGCGAATTGGTAGATGACGCACAAAGCTGGCTTAGCGTGGGTTTGATGCGTACGAGGGAAAACCTCGACAACGATTTTTTCCAGCAATATAAAAATGCGGCTGGCGAAATTATACAACCCGATACACAAGACCAGGTGGTGACAGACAGTATGCAAACAAGTGTAGGATGGCTGCGTCGGCCGTCCGATAGATTGATTACTGTAGGTTTATTTTTAGAAGATTATCTCGCCACCAATAAAAATTTTAAAGTTCACTTAAACCTGTTGTATGGCAGCAATATGACGTACAATTTACCCAACAGCGTACGCTACCGAAATGGTTTAATAGTGGAGCCTTATATTCGGGCAGACATTGGCTTCAGTGCTTTGTTGCTCTCAGATAAATCGCAACGTCGCAGCCATGATCCTTTTAGAAAGTTTGACAACATCTGGGCTAGTCTCGAAGTCTTCAACCTCATTGACCGGGCCAATATTATTTCGTACCAGATTATAAAAGACTTTGCCAATAATTCTTTCGCCATTCCAAATCGTCTTACGCCAAGATTGCTCAATCTAAAACTGCTGGCAAGGTTTTAGACTATAATTCCTTATGTATTGTTATTGTTAACTTTTAGCAGCAGCTGGTTCAATTAACTTTTCCACCACTAAAAATTAAATGTGTATAATTAAATTAGCATTGTAAAAAGTTGGAATATAAATTTACTAAGAATGAATTCATCCAACCTTTTGTAACAATTTTCTTTTACCCAACCCATTTTTCCTTTTTAAGAAAAAGTGGCTAAAACGGAAAAGCATTGACAGACACCATCATCAACCTTGAAACCGTAAATCCGATTGAGTTTTTTGGAGTTAACAACGGTAAACTAAACATCCTTAAAAAGAAATTTCCTCTTTTAAAAATTTTAAGCCGTGGCACACAGATAAAATTAAGTGGAGCCCCGGAACAGATTGAAGAAGCAAAAGAAAAGATTGATCTCCTTGTTCAGTACCTGCAAAGAAACGGACACATGAGCGAAAATTATTTTGAACAAATTTTGGGTGGCGATGATGAAAAGGCAGTTGACAACTTCCTGGACCGTAACCCCAATGATGTGTTGGTTTTTGGCCCTAACGGCAAAACCATCAGGGCACGTACGGCCAATCAAAAAGCAATGGTGCAAGCCTGCGACAAAAACGATATCGTATTTGCAATAGGACCTGCCGGTACAGGTAAAACCTATACGGCCGTTGCCCTGGCAGTGAGAGCATTGAAAAATAAACTGGTAAAAAAAATCATCTTAACAAGGCCCGCAGTAGAAGCTGGTGAAAGCCTTGGCTTTTTGCCGGGCGATTTAAAGGAAAAAATTGATCCTTACCTGAGGCCTCTGTATGATGCGTTGGATGATATGATACCTGCTGATAAACTTGGGTATTATATGAGCACCCGCACCATTGAAATTGCACCGCTGGCTTATATGCGTGGTCGTACGTTGGACAATGCCTTTATCATTTTAGATGAAGCACAAAACACCAACG
Source organism: Ferruginibacter sp. (assembly GCA_046597635.1). Classification (GTDB taxonomy): domain Bacteria; phylum Bacteroidota; class Bacteroidia; order Chitinophagales; family Chitinophagaceae; genus Ferruginibacter. The sequence continues at coordinate 16,456 of JBKJKD010000273.1, forward strand.
ACCTGCAGATAAAAATGTTTCTGACACGTATAGGACCCAATGCCAAAGCGATTATCACCGGCGACCCTACGCAGATTGATTTACCGAAGAATCAACAAAGCGGTCTTTTTAAAGCAACACGCCTGTTGAAAAACATCGATGGTATATCACACATAGAATTAGATGAAGAAGATGTGGTAAGGCATCGCCTGGTTAAAGCTATCATCAAGGCCTATAATAAAGATGACCTGGATAAAACCAATGAGCCCTTTAAAAGGTAAACGCATTTTTTAAGATCATTCATAAGGCAGCCAAAAGCTGCCTTATTTTTTTGCGAAGCACCCACCCAAACGGACTATACCTCCGTTGAAACAAAAAGAATTTCTTTGAGAAATCTGTTTACATTTGGTGAGACAAAAAACATTTTACTATGATCAAGAAAATAATATCCCTGCTGCTGGTTGTTGCCTGTGTTGCCAATATGGGATGTAAAAATCAGGCTGCCGGCGATCCCAAACAAACCCTTACTTCTTTTTTTGAAGCAATGGAAAAGAAGGATATGGCTGCAGCACGCAAACTTGCCACAGCAGATAGCAAGGCTGTACTGGATATGTGGGAGAAACAAATGACGGTAGATTTGGGCGAGAGCGCAAAATATGATAAGAATAAGGTTGAAATTGGAGACGCTAAAATAGATGGCAACAATGCTACCGTTGCAGTAAAAGAAAAAACCTCCGGAGAATCAGTAAATTTCCCGCTGCAAAAAGAAGATGGAGCGTGGAAGGTTTCGTTTAACATGGGTTCTCTTATGAGAATGGGTGTAGAAAAGATGCAGGAAAAGGGGATTAATTTATCTGACAGTCTTGGAAATGTAATGGAGCAGTTAAAAGGAATCAACCTCGACTCTCTTCAAAAAGAAATGAAAAAAGGCGGTAAGGACATGGATTCTGCCATAAAGATTTTAGAAGGACTGAGGAAATAAGATTTAAGAAAAACGTTTTGAAAGCATCCTTTGGGGTGCTTTTTTTTCTGCACCCCAAAAGATGTTTAACTTTAGGACTGAAACATTTATATGCACATGAAAAATATCCTCCTTTTATTTTTGACGGCGGTCATCGTAACCAGTTGCTGGCAAAAAAGCGAAAAAAACCCGGAGACCTCGCTGGATATCGGGAGAGATTTTATCAGGGCAAGTTTAAATGGAGATTTCGATCGGGCCTCAGATCTGCTCCTAAAGGATACACAGAATGTGCAACTATTTAACTCCTACAAAGTATCTTACAAAAAATGGCCCGCAGAAAAAAAACGAGGTTACAGAGATGCCTCTTATGAGATCAATAAGTATCTGGATGTAGATGATAGCACCACGCTTATTAATTATAGCAACAGCTACATGAACAAACCCATGGAAATAAAGTTGGTTAGAATCAACAACCAATGGGCGGTAGATTTTAAATATACTTTCTCTGGTAATTTACCCATAGAATAATATGCTGATAAAAAATTTTTTGTGGGTGGCTGCTGGCGGAAGCATTGGTGCTGTGCTTAGGTACGGAATAGCCTTGATGTTCCCCAACCATGGTTTTCCTTATGCAACTCTTATAGTAAACCTGGCGGGCAGTTTTTTATTGGGCGTCATACTGGCCATGAGTTTCAGAAGTGAATCGTTGCCTTCAGGTATGAAGCTTTTTTTGGCAACAGGTATCTGTGGTGGGTTTACCACTTTCTCAGGTTTTAGCAGCGAGAACCTTGACTTGATGCAGACTGGCAAATACAACATCGCTTTTCTTTATATCATTACAAGTGTAGTGGGTGGTATCTTAGCTACCTGGTTTGGCTTTAAATTAATTCAACATTAAAAAAAATTGTATGTACGTACTTCACCCATGGCACGGAGCTCATTACGGAAGCAATGCCCCCGCACAAGTTAATGCCCTCATTGAAATTTCGCAGGGCAGCCGGGCAAAATATGAAATAGATAAAGTTACCGGCCTTTTAAAATTAGACAGGGTTATCTATTCCTCTTTTCATTACCCGGTGAACTATGGCTTTATCCCAAGAACATTGGGCGAAGACAATGACCCTTTAGATATCCTGGTAATTTGCAGCGAAAGCATTCAACCGCTTTGCCTGGTGGAAGCTACCGTAATTGGTAACATGCAAATGATAGACAATGGCGAAAAGGATGACAAGATCATTGCCGTTGCCAGCAAAGATCCGTCAGTAAACCACACTGCAGACATCAACGAACTCCCCACCCACTTTTTTGCGGTGCTAAAAAACTATTTCGAACAGTACAAAGTTTTAGAAGATAAGAAAGTATTGATTGATGAATTTCAGGATAAGGCTACAGCTTTTCGCATCATCAACGATTCAATAGAAAGGTACAACAAACGTTTTCCCGATCAAGATGCCCGTAAATAAAATGAAGATAGATACACAAATGATTTTGTTACTGCTGCTGGTAGGCCTTGCAGCAGGCATGCTTAGCGGCATGGTGGGCGTAGGCGGTGGCATCATCATTGTTCCTTGCCTCGTATTTTTTCTGGGGTTCTCCCAAAAAATGGCACAAGGTACTTCGCTGGGCATTCTTCTGCTCCCCATAGGTATTCTAGGTGCCCTGCAATATTATAAGCAGGGCTACCTCGATTATAAAGTGATTGCGATAATTTCAGCCGCATTCATTTTTGGAAGTTATTTCGGCAGCAAGATTGCGCTCGGTCTATCGCAGGAAAATATCAAAAAAATATTTGCCATAGTGATGATGCTGGTTGCAGTTAAGATGCTTTTCTTTGACGCTAAAAAGACAGTTGTGCTAAAACAAGACTTACCTGCTGCCACTTCACAAGCAAACGATTTAAAAACTATAAAGAGACCGGAATGATGCGTTTAATGACACGCAGCCGGTGAGTGCGTCTTTTTGTAGTGCCATTTATAATGCCTTCGCTGTCTATAGCATCAATCCTTACAATGCCCGATGAGTGTATGATCTGACTGCTATTGAGCATAATGCCCACATGAATAATGTCGCCCTGTTCATCATCAAAGAAAGCAAGGTCACCACAAACTACCTCCTGCAAAAATCCCACGGCCTCCCCGGCCTCCACTTGCCGATTGGCATCCCGTGCAAGTTGTACATTCATCATTTTAAAAACCGCCTGCACAAAGCCGCTACAGTCAATCCCAAAAACCGATCTGCCACCCCACATATAGGCTGTATTTAAAAATACGGAAGCAATGTTGGAAATGCTTTTTGCAGAAATTTTATTGCTGGCCGCATCATAAATATTGCCGTTATAAGCAAATTCATAGCCCGGGATATCAGCATTCAATATAGAAAGGTTACTACCGAAGGGGATCATTAATTTTTGATCATTGACGCTTATCTCTTGCACCCAGTTGCCTGAATATTTGTTTTTTTCGGCTAGGGGCTGCTGCATAAGAACAAACTGGTTAGATCGGCAAAATCCGTTATAACCATCTGCACAGGTTTGAATATGCATCCACCCCAAGGCATCTGTTTCATGTACCTTCAAAGATTCTCCAAATAAAACCTGGCTCACCATCTCTTCTCTGTGATCTCCTCTTAAGCGTATAGGCGCCACCGGTACAATACATACTGCGTAACTCATAAAAAAACGTTTTCAAGCCTCCGAAATTATGGAAATTAAGTTATGTTTACACTTGTAAAAAAACATTACCTTTTAAAATTTGAACCTGCGCAATTATACAGACCTGGAAGATAAAGAACTGCTTGAACGCTACTACCAGGAAAACAACAACGACCTGCTGGGTATATTGCTGAAGCGGTATACCATGCTACTGCTGGGTGTATGCATGAAGTACCTTAAAAATGAAGAGGACGCCAAAGACAGTGTGCAACAGGTATTTTTAAAAGTAATCAACGATTTGCCAAAATATAAAGTAGAGTTTTTTAAAAGTTGGTTATACATGGTGGCAAAAAATTATTGCCTTATGAAATTGAGAGATAAGGGGAAATATACAACTGAACTCAACGATCAATTGCTGGCTACGCCAGATGATACCGAGGGCAAATCGCTGGCACTGGAAAAAGACAATCATTTGAACCAAATGGAACAGGCAATGACACAGCTAAACGAGGAGCAGAAGCTTTGTGTAACTTCGTTCTATCTGCAAAAACAAACTTACCTACAAATTGCTGAAAGCACTGGTTACTCGGTAATGCAGGTGAAAAGCCACATTCAAAACGGAAAAAGAAACCTGAAAATTTTCATGCTTAGAATGCAACCCAATGAGTGATGACCTGAAAAATATATTATCTAACCTGAACAATGAGATTGAGCAAGACAAACTGCTGGACTATCTCAACCGTCAATTGTCAGAAAAAGAGCAACATGAGTTAGAGAAACAACTCAACGATGACCCCTTTATGAGCGATGCCATGGATGGACTGGCAGAGTTGAATCCGAAGACGGATGTTTCTGCTATGGTACAGGAATTGAACAGCGGCCTCAACCGCCAGCTTCGCACAAAGAAGAAAACAAAAAACTTTTTTAAGCAGGATGCTACCGTTTACTACAGTATTGCGCTTATTCTTTTGCTAATGGTTATTGGATATGTTGTTGTAAGAATGTTTCTCAAAAATTAAGTTAGACTCTTACTCTAAACATCACACACCGTCTGAGTAGCCTGATGCTTCCAATAAAAAAAGCGGCACACTTCTCAGCTACCGGCTTTAGATAAAAGAAAGAGGATGATTTGACTAATTGGCGATCAACTGCCTTTGCACCAGGGCAAACATGGGCTGCTCTGAAGTAATAACGGCATAGTGTGGCACATTGATGGGGATGCGGATGATATCGCCCTTAACATAAGCGGTTCGTTTGTTTTCCATCACCATTTCGCAACTTCCCTCCAACACTGCTATAAATTCGATGCGATCGGTGTGCATCTCCTCTTCATGTCCATGTTTTACCCAAACGGCAAAATTCACAATTTCTGGGGTAGATGGTAGTTCTTGTACATGTATGTTTTCGAAACTTTCGGTGGGCCACTTCAGTTGGTTGGCAATCGCCGAAGCTTCGATACTTGCAAAGGCTGGCAAAGTATCCATTAAGGGAACAAAAACCGGCTTCAATACTGCCTGCTGCGAGTATATAGAGGTCATCACAGCTGTTTTAATGGCCCGGGCTGGCTTAATCTCTGAAGATTTTAGAATTTTTTCTAAAGAGGTTCTCACCTCTTCCAGCTCTTGCTGCACTTCAGGGTGCATAGCCGCCATCCTTTCTACCAAATGGTTTTCTTCATTTGAAGCAAACCCTAGGCAGTAAGTCTCGATAACACCTGAAGCTATAAATTCCTTTAACATCATTTCGGTAAATCTAAATCAATTCTTAAACATTGAACACAAAAT
>JBKJKD010000277.1:0-3302 GCA_046597635.1 Ferruginibacter sp.
AGCTGGTTTCCGCATTATTTTGAAAGATCCAAAAGTGAAGGCCATCCTGATCAACATCTTTGGTGGTATCGTTCGTTGCGATCGTGTAGCCCAGGGCGTTATTGATGCTTACACCAGCATTGGCAATATCGAAATTCCTATTATCGTTCGGCTGCAAGGCACCAATGCTGATGTTGCCAAAAAGCTGATAGATGAGAGCGGCCTTAAAGTGCAAAGCGCCATCTTGCTAAGCGAAGCTGCAGCGCTTGTAAATAAGGCGGTTGCTTAATACTGGATAAATATTTAGTGGATAAATAATAAAGAGTCCCACCAAATGGTGGGACTCTTTTTGTAGTGCACCAGGAAAGCGTTTTTTGGAACGTCCGTAGCTGTCACTTCCACCTTTTTCTAAATTGCATGGCAGATCAGTTTTAATGAAGACGGGGAATATAAGAGGTCAATTACTTAGCTGCAACCTAGTTTGATCACCCATAATTTAGCACCAATATCGAGGGCTTGCCAAATATTTACTCCTGCACACTTTCATGAAGCCAGGTGATTCAATGGAGCCATAGCTGCTTCGTCCCTTTCGGTTATGATTACATTTTAATTTGATGCCGTAACCAGCAACCTATTTGCTGATATTTCCCCGGCAATAACTGGGTTTAAAAAGCGTTTTAAAATGTTTAGTTAAACTTTTCACTGACTCCGAAGTCCAAAACAAAAAATAAAATGACAAACCGATTTTATTACGCTGTTGCCATTCTTTTTGTAGTAACCCTATTTTCCTGCGCTAAAGCAGATCCCATTGATATTCCTGTTGCACCCGCAGCTGGTTATTACTACCCACCCTTAACGGGCAGCACGTGGGAAACTACCAACCCTATTGAGCTTGGATGGGACACTGCAAAATTGAATAACCTCATCAGGTACGTAGATTCAAATAACTCTACCGCATTTATCATTTTATACAAAGGAAAAATCGTAACGGAAAAGTACTGGCGAACGTTTTCTTCTACGAGCTCAGCCAGGATATTTTCGGCGACCAAAAGCATTGGAGCATTTTTAACCGGGCTTGCACAAGAACAGGGTAAACTTGATATAACAAAAAAAGTAAGCGACTATTTAGGTACAGGCTGGAGTGGCGCTTCCATACCACAGGAAAATTTAATTACGGTAAAACATTTATTAAGCATGACCAGCGGATTAAAGGAAGATGCATTTTTATCCTATGATGCCCCGGCCGGCACCAAGTGGTATTACAACACATTGGCCTATCACAAGATATATAACGTGCTGGCTGCAGCATATGGCAAAACCAATTCAGAATATGCCAACGAACAACTATGGAGTAAAATTGGTATGCAAAATTCTTTTTGGGATGTGGAGCCAGGCGGCGGCCCTTCTATGTCCTGCTCCGGAAGGGACATGGCAAGGTTTGGGTTAATGATACTTTCCGGGGGAAAATGGAATGGCACCACTATCATGAATAGTGAATCCTATTTTCAGGCCATGACCAATTCAACACAAACTATCAATCCGTCCTATGGCTACCTATGGTGGCTAAACGGCAAATCATCATTTGTTTTACCCGGAACCAGTGTTCAATCTTTCAACGGACCCTTAATGGCTAATGCTCCTTCAGATTTAATTGCAGCTCTGGGCTATGGGGATAAAAAAATATATGTTGTAAAAAGTAAAGACCTTGTAGTGATAAGGCACGGAGCACCTTCCAATGCACCTGTTACTTATGCGCTATCTAATTTCGATAATGAGATTTGGAGCAGACTCATGTTGGCCATAAAATAGGACAACTTTTTGTGGCGGCAAACAGCTTTACTCGACCCTTGAGATTTTTATCTCAGTGTACCGGAGGCTTGCCTCTCCCCTTGCTGCCAGGTAGGTAGTTTACAATGTTGGATCTATACCCTTTAAATGTTGAGCATTCAGCCGTTCCTGCGACTGTCTCTTACACAGGAAGTTTAGCAATCCTGCCAACGTGAAAAACCAGGGCAGTTTTCCTAGCCGCCTGCTAACTTTTTAAAAACAATTTCTTATACAAAAAACAAACTGGCTAAGACATTTTAGAAGTGCAAAGCGCCATCCTTCTCCATGAAGTGGATGGCCCTTGCAGGCAGGACCGCAGGCCGATCTGGAAAATCAAAACAAACGTTTACCGTTGTAACAATATTTTAAGTCTATTGTATAAGCTTAGATTTATATCTCACAATTATTTTTTTTGGGTTCAGAATAAAAGATATATTTAGCAAACCAAATAATAATTAACCGAAACCTACCTTATGCGCACACTATTATCTGCCGGTTTATTGCTGGCACTCCTGATCCTTCAAACAAATGCTCAGGCCCAGGAAAAATTTAAGTTCGGAAAAATTTCCACCGAAGACTTCAATATTAAATCTCCTCTACTGGATTCTAATACCAGCGCAGTGGTAGTAGCGGATGTAGGAAGCTCGAAGTTTATCGCTAACCCTACCGACCTGACTTTCTCCCTGATATTCAAACAAAGAAAGAGGATTAAAATCATTACAAAAAAAGGTTTTGAAGCTGCGACCGTTAGCATTCCACTCTACGTAGGCAACAATAGCAAAGAAGAGGATCTACAGGACCTGGATGCGTACACTTACAATGTAGAAAATGGCAAAGTAGTAGAAACCAAAGTGGCAAAATCTTCCATATTCACAGAAAAGAGAAGCAAGAACTGGCTGGTGAAGAAGTTTACTTTCCCAGCAATAAAAGAGGGTAGCATCATAGAATATTCGTACGAAGTAAAATCTCCTTTTTTTACCAACCTACAGCCTTGGACCTTTCAGGGAAGCTATCCTGTTTTATGGAGTCAATACGAAGCGGCGATACCCGATTTTTTTAAATACGTTACCATTTCACAGGGCTATCAAACTTTTGCAATAAACGACGTAAAAAGCTCCGCCGTAAGTTTTGCTTTCAGAGAAGCAGTAGAAAGAGATGGCGGAATATCAAGTGGGGGCACAGGGTACAATAACTTCACCATAGATGGCAGAACAGACTACCACAACTGGGTGATGAAAAACGTGCCTGCATTAAAGGAAGAGGCCTATACCACCACCATCAGCAATTCAATTTCTAAAATTGAATTTCAGTTAGCCGAGGTGGCATTTCCCAACAGGTTACCTGAGAATTATATGAACAGCTGGGAAAAGGTAGCCTCTAATTTAATGGAAGACGAACAGTTTGGTATGCCCATTTCCAGACCAAATAACTGGCTGGATGATGATGTAAAATTGATAGTGCAGTCTGCCAATACCAATACCGAAAAGGCTCAGAAG
>JBKJKD010000093.1:0-5898 GCA_046597635.1 Ferruginibacter sp.
TGCAACTACTCTCTCAAAAGCACGACCGGTGGCATCCTGGTAAATAGCATAAGAACTGTTTAAACCACGGCCTTGTAAAAACATGCGGCGCAGGGAGGTACCACTTCCTTTGGGTGCCACTAAAAATACATCCACATCTTTTGGCGGAAGGATATTTGTTTGTTCATTAAAAGTGATACCAAAGCCATGAGAAAAGTACAGTGCTTTGCCCGGCGTTAAATGTTTTTCCACTGTAGGCCATAAGGCAATCTGTGCAGCGTCGCTTAATAAATAACAAATGATGGTACCACGTTCCAGGGCTTCTTCAATTTCAAACAGGGTCTCGCCGGGAATAAATCCATCGGCTTCTGCTTTGTCCCACGACTTGGAATTTTTTCGCTGGCCGACGATCACATTGATGCCATTGTCACGCTGGTTAAGTGCCTGTCCAGGCCCCTGCACGCCATAACCTATCACAGCCACTGTTTCATCTTTCAGCACTTCCTGTGCTTTGCTTAAAGGAAATTCTTCCCTTGTTACTACGTTTTCTTCTACACCACCGAAATTTAATTTTGCCATGTTGTTATGTTTAAAAGTTATTTAATGAGTTTAAAAGGTTTCAAAGGTTTCAAAGGTTCAAGGTTCAAAAGTTCAAGGTTCAAAAGTTCAAGGTTCAAAAGTTCAACGTTTAAAGGTTTAGTGGTTTAACGTTTAAGGTTTATTAAACTTAAAGTTCATTTAGCTCTTCGAAGATTGTAAATCTCTGAATAGCGTTGACAGGTTTTATAATGTTTCGTTGTTAAAAATATTGATCGTTTTTCTATTTCCCTTTTTTTGTTTCTTCCAATCCTGAGCAAATGCTGCAGGTTTAGTGCGGTCTAGATTGTTGTGCAATCTTTTATTATTATAGTGATCTACGGCTCGTTTAGTGTCGTGTTTCAGTTGCTTAAAATCCGATGGCTTCCAATAATCCAGGTATTCTTCTTTAATAGTTCTGTTTATTCTTTCAGCATATGCATTGTCCTGCGACGATTTGCACATACTTATTTTACAGTTATTGGCTTCTAACAGTCTGATGTATTCAGTATAAATGTATTGACCTCCTCTATCTGAATGATGTATTAAAGGTGCCTTATTACTTACAAGAGCCATCTCCAAAGCTTTAACGTTAGCTGTCGCCCGCATGTTGTCGGAGACCGTGTATCCAACAATCATTTTTGTATAAACATCAATGATAAAAACAACATAATAAAATTTATCATTTATATCATAATAGGTTATATCCGATTGCCACACAATGCTGGGTGCAGAGATAGATAGCCCCTTGATCAGGTTGGTATATTTGGAAGCCACGCTATAAGTTGTTCGTTTGTAATTGATACGCTTTTTTAACCTGAAACCAAGGTCCATAAAGAGTTCTATAAATCTGTCCCTTCCTATAAAATGTGGATTTAGACTATAGTACATTTTTTCAAGTCCACAACCTGGATGTTCCTTCCGCAATTCTTCAACTTCCGATAATAAACAAAGAACTCTATCGTCAAACGTATTTTGCCTGCGGCGATATTGATCGATCGCTTGCCTGGATATACCTACATATATATAAAGCTGGCTCATCGAAAATGCTATTTTTTCTTTGTTGGATTGGAACCAACTGATGGTGGCAAACTGTAATTTTTTTTTATATCAATGTTTAAATCAGTCTTTGCTAACTCAATCATTTTTTCTAAGTATTCAATCGCAATTTGTTTTTGGCCTACCATCTGCTCCAGCTCCTTTACCTTTTTTGCCAGCTCTTTTAACTTATTTTCATTGCTGTTTTCCATTTCCACAATTCTACAGCCTTTTTCATTAAATCGGGAATATTTATAAACCCAGCGATAAATACTTGTATTTCCAATGCCGTGCAATTTTTCAAGCTGCGGAATACTGAATTCTCCCTTCTCAAAACTTGCTACCATTTTCTTTTTAAAATCTTCGCTGTAACAGCGGTGCTTCCGGATTTCCTGTAAATTTGCTTCCATGAAAGATGACTTTTGTTGTCAACCTATATCAGGGACGTACACCGATTGCCCATTGCCCATTCCCAATTGCCCATTGCCCATTGCCCATTGCCCATTGCTAATTGCCTATTGCCCATTGCCCTTTGCCTATTGCCCATTGCCCTTTGCCTATTGCCCTTTGCCCTTTGCCTATTGCCCATTGCCCATTGCCTATTGCCCATTGCCAATTGCCTATTTCCCCTTCATCCAATCCTGAAACTCCTTAATCTCTCTATTCTGATCTGCAACTATTTTTTGTGACAGTTTCTTCAGGTCATAGTTCTTGCCATGGGATATTTCATTCTCCGCCATATCCACTGCACTTTGGTGATCCGGTATCATCATCATCACAAAATCTTTATCGGCATCGCCGGTCATTTTCATCGCCTTCATTTCATCCATCATTTTAGTCATCGTTTCCATCAGTTCATTGTGCTCCCCTGCTGCATGACCCTCGCCGGAATGTGCTTTGGCATCAGAAGGTTTGTGATTGGCAATCATTGTTTTCAGTTCGCCAATTTCTTTCTGTTGTGCAGCAATGATGTTTTGAGCCATTGTTTTTATTTTTTCATCCTTCGCTTTTGGCAGGTATTCCTGCGCCATATCTACCGCACTTTGGGGATGTGGTATCATCATGTTGGCATAGTCAAGATCAAAATCACCGGTCATCTTCATTGCACTCATACTACTCATCATAGTAGTCATTGAGTTGGGCATATCATGATTCATACTCTTCATGTCCATATTTGCTGCGTGATCCATGTTTGACATGGTAGTATCCGTTTCAGTTTTTACGGTTGTGCTACTGCTGTTATCGCAGGATTGTAACAAAAGGCCGGCAGATACAATTGCGGCTGTAAGAAGAATTGTACTTTTCATAATTGAAATTTTAAATGTTTATAAAGATTGATGGTTGTTTACGTTTTTACTTTCAACATACTGGCATTAATAGCCACCACTACTGTACTCACCGTCATGAGCACTGCTCCTGCCGCAGGACTCAATAGGATGCCCTGGTTATATAACACTCCTGCCGCTAAGGGCAGGGCAACCAGGTTGTAGCCTGTAGCCCATATTAAGTTCTGTATCATTTTGCGGTGAGTAGCTTTGCCAAATAATATTAGGTTCACTATATCTTTTGGATTGCTGTTTACTAAAACTATCCCGGCTGTTTCGGCGGCAATATCAGAGCCGGAAGCTAAGGCAATACCAATGTCGGCCTGTGCCAATGCGGGAGCATCATTCACGCCATCGCCCGTCATAGCAACAAACTCGCCCTTGCTTTGCAGTTCTTTTATTTTTTCTAATTTTTGATGCGGCAGTACCTCTGCAAAAAAACCTTCCATGCCCAATGTTTCGCTCACCGATTTTGCCACAGCATTGTTATCCCCGGTTAGCAGTGTTGATTTAATACCGTTTGCTTTTAGCGTGGCAATTGCCTCCGCCGATTCGGGCCTGATGGCATCTGACAATGCAATGTACCCGGCCAGGTTGTTATCAATAATTATAAACACCACTGTTTCTGCCAGATCTGTTTTAAAATCAGCCGGCAAGGCTATGTTATTTTCTTTGAGATAACCGGGGCTCACCACTTTTACATCTTTCCCTTCTACGGTTGCTTCTACGCCTTTACCGGTAATTGCATTAAAATTTTCTGCAGCAGGAACAGTTAATTTTAATTCGGCTACTTTTTGCATGATACCTGTTGCAATGGGATGCTCCGAGTTTTGCTCCAATGCAGAAGCTATGCGTATCAATTCGTTTTCAGCAATGTTGCTTTGTAAAGAAACAATTTTTGATATCTGAAACTTGCCAATAGTTAATGTGCCGGTTTTATCAAAAACAATAGTGGTTATCTTTCTCGAATTTTCAAAGGCCGTTCTGTTCTTAATTAACAGGCCACTTTTTGCAGCAATGGCTGTAGACCTGGCAACCACCAGTGGAACAGCTAAACCCAATGCATGCGGGCAGCAAATAACAATGACCGTTACCATTCTTTCCATGGCAAAAGCCACTGATTGCCCGGTTAGATACCAGTATAAAAAAGTGGCAATACCGGTTACAATAGCTATTACAGTAAGCCACCGTGCAGCAGTATCTGCCAATAATTGTGTTTTTGATTTCGAATTTTGTGCATCATCCACCAACTTAATTACCTGCGATAAGTAAGAGTCTTTAGAACCATGCGACACCGTTACTTTAATAGACCCGTTGCCATTAATGGAGCCAGCAATTACTTTATCATTCATCTTTTTTTCTACAGGTTTACTTTCGCCGGTCATCATGCTTTCATTCAGATAGCTCTGGCCTTCACTAATAACTCCATCGGCGGCCACTTTCTCACCCGGCTTCACTAAAATAACATCTCCCTCTTTTAGTGTTTCCGTTTTTACTTCTTCTATTTTGTCAGCTGTAACCAGGTGAGCATCAGCCGGCATCAATTGTACCAGCAACTCTAATTCTCTGGATGCACCCATTACCGATTTCATTTCTATCCAATGCCCAAGTAGCATGATAAGAATGAGCGTGGCCAGCTCCCAGAAGAAATCCATGCCTTCTAAACCAAAAACAATAGCAACGCTGTACCCGTATGCAACCGTTATTGCAAAGCCAATCAAAAACATCATGCCCGGGCTCTTTGCTTTTACTTCATCAACCAATCCTTTTAAAAAAGGCCAGCCTCCATAAAAAAATACAATTGTAGATAATGCAAATAACAAATATTGCGAACCTGTAAACTGCCAATCAACGTTCAACCAATGCTGTATCATCTGAGACAACAGCATAATAGGAATAGTTAAAATCAACACCACATAAAAACGTCTTTTGAAATCATCAATCATGTTCACATGCTTGTGATGTTCGCCCTTGGCACCCTCCATTTTTTTTAGTGGAATGAGTACCATGCCGCAGTAGGGACATTTGCCTGGCTCATCTTTTATTACCTGTGGATGCATAGAGCAGGTGTATTGTAGCTTGCCTGCTTTTGGCGCTGTCGCCAAATCATCATCCGCACTTTTTAAAACTTCATTGTGCGGAGGCATTTTCATTTTAGTGTGATCAACCATCGACGCTTTTGTTGGAGCTGCTGCATGACTATCGGCTTCTTTTACGGGAATCAGGTTCATGCCACACTTGGGACAATTGCCGGGCTCATCCTTCATTACTTCAGGATGCATGGGGCAGGTATACTGCTGTTGATCGTTGTGATTGTCCATATTTTTATATTATGACTTCGTGGTGACTGCAAAACTAATTGTAACCTTTTCCCAGGCTACGACGATTCTTCCGCTACCGTTTTTGCCATCCTCAATAAAATACTGTAGCCTTTCCACTTTTTCATTGAGCTGTTCTGGTTTAACTTTTAGCCGCACCACATCTTCCTGCTGCAAATAGTCGTCCGTTAAATGCTGTTCCCAGTTTTTGTTGATAATAACTGTCCATTCCTCCTTGCCGGGAATGGTAAAGATGGCGTACTTGCCTTTTGATATTTTGGTGCCAGCCACTTCAAAATCTTTATCAACTTGCAAGATGGTGGCATTGTGAGCGCCTGTTACCCATACATCATCGTAGGGCACCAGGCCTCCCCAAATAGTTCTGTTTCGAACACCGGGAGAATGATAACTGATCGTGATGTTGGCCTTTCCAATTTTACCCATTGCAGCAGACTTAATACTACGCTTACTGGTATCTCCTTTTGCATTGGGGTTGTAGCAAACCTCTTCCACTTTTTTCCCTGGTTGTGCCCCGGCAATCTGTACAGTTCCGCAGAAGATCCCAAGCACTAACAATATTTTATTGAGTTGCATCCTGATTTATTTTCGTCGTGAATAAAATTAAAAAGTAAAATATCAGTGCCCCTGATGTTCATCTGGCT
>JBKJKD010000231.1:0-10129 GCA_046597635.1 Ferruginibacter sp.
GAAATGTGAGGAGTTGCTTGCAGATTCCCAATCTATATTAAAAGTTCTATCGAAAATAATAGCTTCCTCTAAGTTAAAGGAGTCAACTCCACCCTCAATCAACTAATTTTCAAATCACCAAATCATCAAATTTTCAAATTACCAAATCATCAAATCAACATTATGCAATACGGAGATTTTTATTACCCATTACCTGCTAATGAACCAATATTAAATTATGCCCCGGGTTCTGCTGAGAAAAAAAGATTGAAAGATGTTTTAAAAGAACTGAAATCCTCTAAGATTGATGTGCCCATGTACATTGGAAGTGAGGAAGTGCGAACCGGCAAAACGGCGAACATGACTCCACCCCATGAACATACTCATGTGCTGGGGCAGTACCATACGGGCGATGCCAGCCATGTGAAAAAAGCCATCAACGCTGCGCTTAAAGTAAAAGAAAAATGGGCTAACCTAAGCTGGGAAAACCGTGCTAATATATTCTTGAAAGCTGCAGATTTGCTTGCTACCAAATACCGGCCTTATATTAATGCCACCACCATGTTGGGGCAAAGTAAAAACGCCATGCAGGCAGAAATTGATGCAGCCTGCGAACTCATAGATTTCCTCCGATTCAATGTGCATTATTTAAGTGAGATCTATCGCCAGCAACCCATTAGTGGCCCGGGTGTTTACAACAGGCTTGAATACCGCCCGCTGGAAGGGTTTGTATTTGCCCTTTCACCTTTCAACTTTACAGCCATTGGCGGAAACCTGCCAACCAGTGCTGCCATGTGTGGCAACGTGGTAGTTTGGAAATGCGCCAACACCCAGGTGTATAGTGCCCAAATGTTCATGCGTATTTTAAAAGAATCCGGCCTGCCGGATGGGGTTATCAACCTGGTATTTATTGATGGTCCAACGATTGGTGAAGTAGTATTCAATCATCCGGATTTTGCTGGTATACATTTTACCGGTAGCACAGGCGTATTCAATAAAATGTGGGAAACGATTGGTAAGAATATGGGCATGTACAAATCTTATCCCCGCATTGTAGGCGAAACCGGCGGAAAAGATTTTGTGATTGCGCATAAATCGGCCGATGTAGACGCCGTGGTTACCGCCCTTGCCCGTGGTGCTTTTGAGTACCAGGGACAAAAATGCTCTGCAGCCTCCAGGGCCTACATCCCAAGCAACATGGCTGCCGAAGTAAAGAAGAAATTGGTAGAACAGATAAAATCCATGAAGATGGGTTCAGTAGAAGATTTTACCAATTTTATAAATGCAGTTATTGACGAAAAGAGTTTTGATAAATTAGAAGGTTACCTTAAGAATGCCCGCAAACGGGACAGTGGCGCAAAGATTTGGGTTGGCGGCAAGGCGGATAAAACGAATGGCTACTTTATTGAGCCCACCGTAATTGAAGCTACAGATCCCTACTACGTTACCATGTGCGAGGAGCTGTTTGGACCGATTTTGACGGTATATATTTATGACGAAAATAAGTTTGAAGAAACACTTAAACTTGTAGACAACACTTCGCCCTACGCCCTCACGGGTGCCGTGCTTGCGCAAGATCGGTTTGCTGTGGAACTTGCTACGAATAAACTGCGCAACAGTGCCGGAAATTTTTACATCAACGATAAACCAACGGGCGCTGTTGTGGGACAACAACCGTTTGGTGGTGCAAGAGGCAGTGGTACCAACGATAAGGCGGGTTCTGCTTTAAATCTTTATCGCTGGTTAAGTGCCAGAACCATCAAAGAAACATTCAACTCTCCGGTAGACTACCGTTATCCATTTATGCAGGAAAAGTAGGAGGGCGTGTGGAATTTATACTATTAAAAGGTTGCATATTGACGTGCAACCTTTTTTTATACACTCAATGTGTATAAGCTTCCGGCTAGGCTTGGGTTACATTTGGGGCAAAGCGGTATAAAGTGGCAATAAGCAACCATTTTTTTAATTAGAGTGAACGAACATGACAACTAAAGTAACATTTGAATTACCGGCAGAAAACGTAAACAATGCCTCAGAAGGATTTTTATTAGGCGATTTTAATAATTGGAACCACGACGACGCTATTCAGCTTCAAAAAAAAGAAGATGGCTCTATGTATGCAGAAGTAGCCCTGATAGGCGGACAGACCTACCAGTACCGTTATTTCTTGAACGATGGCAGATGGGTGAATGACAACAAAAATACCACCTGGACAGAAGTATATGGCGACTACGTAGAAAATTGTGTGGTAGAAGTGCCGGTGCAAGTAAAAAAGGAAACTACACCAAAAGTGGCGGAATCCACTAAAGCCACGGTAGCGAAAAAAGCTGCCCCTAAAAAAGCAGCCGTAGCAAAAAAGGTTACAGCAGAAAAAGTGGTCGCAGACGATCTTTCTAAGATTGAAGGTGTTGGTAAAAAGATTGCAGTTCTTTTAAAAAAGGAAGGTGTTGTTACTTTTAAAGACTTAGCAAAAGCTACTATTAAAAGCCTACAAGTTATTCTTACTGCAGGTGGCAATCAATACAGCATGCACAATCCTGCTAGCTGGCCTAAACAAGCTAAACTGGCAGCTGCCGGTAAGTGGGAGGAGTTGAGCAAACTTCAGGAAGAGTTGATTGCAGGAAAATAATTGAATAATTTCTATTTTAAAAAAGCCCTTTGAGGGCTTTTTTTTATAGTGCCTAATGCAATACATTCGTGTTTTATTAAAGTGCGCTTAATTATCGGCAATGCAAATCCTGCTTTCAACGCAACAATTACATGTTACCATAAAGAGACTGGCGCACCAGCTGATAGAAAACTATGTTTCCTTAGAAAATGTAGTTTTTATTGGTATTCAGCCACGAGGCATCCGAATCAGCGAGCTTGTGGTGCAGCAGGTAAAGCATTTGTGCCCGCAAGATGCGGTTCAGCATGGTTTACTGGATATCACTTTTTACCGGGACGATATCAGGGAAGAATTTCATGTGGCCAGCCAAACTGAGCTGCCATTTTCGATAGAAGGCAAGATTGTAGTACTCATAGATGATGTGTTATACACTGGCCGAACCATTCGTGCTGCACTAGATGCCCTGCAGGATTTTGGGCGACCGCAAAAGGTAGAACTCTGTGTGCTGGTAGACAGGCGATTTAACCGGGAGCTACCTATTCAGCCAGATTACAGGGGTATTGCCATAGATTCTGTGGTGAGCCAAAAGGTAAAAATAGAGTGGGAGCGGGAGGAGGTAGTGATGTATTAGGAGAAAGGTGAAGGGTAGATGGTAGAGGTTAGTTGCTAGTTGTCAGTTGTTGGTTGTCAGTTGTCAGTTGTTAGTTGTTAGTTGTTAGTTGTTAGTTGTTAGTTGCTAGATGGCCGGCAAGATAGATCTTAAGTCATATATCATAATTCCGAATTCATAAATCAGACATCATAAATCAGACATCATAAATCACCCATCATAAATCAAACTCCTATTTCTCGCATCATATTTTTCCATTAGCTTTGACCCTTAATGCAACTATCTACCAAACATTTACTGGGCATTAAAGATTTATTACCACAGGATATTTCCCTCATTTTATCTACAGCGGCACAGTTTAAAGAAGTTTTACAAAGACCAATAAAAAAAGTTCCTTCCCTTCGGGATGTGACCATTGTAAATCTATTTTACGAAAACAGCACCCGCACCCGAATTTCCTTTGAGCTGGCAGAAAAAAGATTGAGTGCCGATACCATCAATTTTGCTGCATCCAATTCATCTGTGAGCAAGGGAGAAACTTTGTTGGATACGGTAAACAATATCCTGAGCATGAAGGTAGATATGGTGGTGATGCGCCATAGTGCCAGCGGTGCGCCACATTTTTTAGCGCAACATTTACCTGAAACCGCCATTGTAAATGCCGGGGATGGAATAAATGAACATCCTACGCAGGCGTTGCTGGATGCATTTTCTATACAGGAAAAAATTGGCACACTGCAAGGAAAGAAAATTCTGTTGGTGGGCGATATCATGCATTCCCGTGTGGCGCTTAGTAATATTTATTTATTAAAAAAAATGGGTGCCGAAGTAATGGTGGCTGGTCCGCCAACCTTAATTTCTCCATACCTCAAAGAAGCCCTGGATGTGCAGGTAGAATACAACTTGAAGAAAGCATTGCAATGGTGCGATGTGGCCAATGTGCTGCGCATACAACTAGAGCGACAAAGCCAGGTACTTTTTTCTTCCTTAAGAGAATATAATCTTGCTTTTGGGGTTACCCGCAAGTTGCTCAATGAAGTGAATAAGGACATCGTAATCATGCACCCTGGGCCTATAAACAGGGGGGTAGAAATAGACAGTGATGTAGCCGATGGCAATGAGTCTATTATTTTGCAACAAGTGGAAAATGGGGTAGCGGTGCGCATGGCAGTATTGTACTTGCTCGCTGGCAGAAAAGTTGATAGTTGAGATTCTACAGCCGATAGTTTGATGGTTTTGTCAAAGCAAATTAATACGCACAACCTGAAACTTGAAAATCATTAATTCCTCAACCTAAAGCGTTTAAAACTCTTACTCATGCAAAGGATATGTTTGTTTCCCGGCACCTTTGACCCCGTAACCCTGGGTCATACAGATATTATCAACAGGGCTTTGCCGCTGTTTGATAAACTCGTAATAGGCATCGGTAGAAACATCAATAAAGTACCCATGTTTAGCGAGCAGCAAAGACTGGAGTGGCTAAGGGATATTTACAAAGACAACCCCAAAGTGCATGCAGTGGTCTATGATGGCTTAACGGTGCAATGCTGCAAAGAGGTGGGAGCCAATTTTATATTAAGGGGAATACGCTACGTAAACGATTTTGAATATGAAAAGGCCATTGCCGACATGAACCGCAGTTTGGAAAACGATATAGAAACTATTTTTCTTACCTGCCTGCCAAAGTACACGTCGGTAGCCAGCACATTGGTAAGAGATGTGTTGAAAAACGGAGGTGATGTATCTAATTTTTTACCAACAGAGGTAAACGAGACTATTAAATTAAAAGGTATTGGAAAGTAAAGCAATCTGGTTTAATAAAGGGGTGAGTATTCCTGATTTAAAGTCGCTCACGCCCGCCACCTTAGGCGAGCACCTCGGCATGGAATGGGAAGAAATTGGCCCCAATTTTTTAAAGATGAAAATGCCGGTTGATAGTCGCACGCTTCAGCCTTACGGCTTGCTGCATGGCGGGGCAAGTTGTGCCCTTGCAGAAACGGTGGGAAGTGTAGCCTCCGCCCTTGTGATAGACACAGAAAAATTTATTTGCGTTGGCCTGGAGATCAATGCCAATCATATTCGTGGTGAAAGAAGCGGCTTTGTGTCGGCAACAGCCACTCCTCTTCATTTGGGTGCTACCACGCATGTTTGGGATATCAAAATTCATAATGAGGCAGGTAAGCTGGTATGCATCAGCAGGCTGACTGTGGCAATTCTGAAAAAGAAATAGCCACTATGGTTCATCAAAAAATTTTGCAGATATCTCTTTGATATTTTCGTAGGTATCGCTCATCGGGATACTGATATCCTTCGTTTTTACCCATTCCACCTTGGTTATATCTTCGGCAAGTTGAGGCTGCAAGGTCTGTTTGCTATTGCAGGTAAAGTAGAACCAATGGCTGGTTTTTAAAATGTGTTTGCCAAATTCATCATAGGTGTGATAGGTTTCCCCAATCTTCTTTTTTAAAACAAGTCCGGCGACCCCGGTTTCTTCTTCTATTTCACGCTGGGCACAGGCTGCTGCACTTTCTTTTTTCTCCATCTTGCCTTTTGGTAAATCCCATTTCCCTCTGCGAAAAATAAAGAGAAGCTCCTTTTTTTCGTTTTGCACGATGCCACCGGCTGCTTCAATTCCTTTAAAGTGTTTAAAAAAAGCCTTCTTGAGTTTTTCAAAATCCGGGTTCCAAATGATGCCTGCGTGAAAGGCTTCTTTTTTTATTTCATGCAGCAGCGCATTGATAGCGGGGGTGGAGAGTTCATCTACAAACACGGACTCCGGATGATGCATGAGCTCGTTCAAATCCTCTGTTATCTCATCACAGAGGTATACCGGCTTTTCATCAAAATATATTTTTAACTGCATGGCTTGATGATTTTTTACCGTAAAAATAGCGCATTGGGTTTAGATTGTTTTGCCCAACCGCTATCTTTGCTAGCTCTAAAATACCTTTAAACATCAATGCTTATATGACTACTAACGAAACAGCCGTAGCAGAAAAATTACTTCAGGTTAACGCAGTTCAATTAAATGTGGAGGATCCTTACACCTGGGCTAGCGGCTGGAAGAGCCCCATCTACTGCGACAACCGTAAAGTGCTGTCCTTTCCGTATGTACGTGATTTTATTAAAAGCGAACTTTGCAGCGTTATTTTCGAAAAATTTGGCGAGGCAGACGCCCTTGCAGGTGTGGCCACAGCAGGCATCGCCTGGGGAGCAATGGCTGCAGATCAATTAAAGTTGCCTTTCATGTATGTGCGTCCCAAACCAAAAGAGCATGGACTGGGCAACCAAATAGAGGGGGCCTATGCAGCAGGCCAAAAGGTTTTGGTAATAGAAGACCTCATTTCTACCGGCAAGAGCAGCTTGCAGGTTTGCGAAGTGTTAAAGTCTGCAGGTGTGCAGGTAGTAGGAATGGTATCTATATTTAACTATGGCTTTCCACAGGCTGAGCTGGCTTTTAAGCTTGCTGGAGTACCTTATATATCCCTTACCAACTATGAAATTCTCCTAAACCTGGCAGTAGAAAAGAAAATGATAAAGGAAAATGAGCTAAACGGCTTGTTAAATTGGAGAAGCAACCCTGCTGATTGGAACGGATAAGCGATCTTTATTAAAATAAAACCGTAAAACGATGAAAAAATACCTCCATTTGAGTCTTATGGCTTTTTTCGGGATGTTGATGTCTGCCAGTGCACAGCCAAAGACTTCAGGAAAAGCAGAGATAAAAACTCCCACCATTCAATGTGATATGTGTAAAAGCCGCATTGAAAAATACCTGATGCGACAGGAAGGTGTAACCGGAGTAAAAGTAGACGTAAAGAAAAAAGTTACTGGTGTTACCTGGATAAAGGATCGGACTAATATTGAAAACATAAAGGCAGCTATTGCCACTGTGGGCTACGATGCAGACGATGTAACGGCCGAGGAGAGTGCTTACAAAAAGTTGCCACCCTGCTGCAAAAAGCCAGAACCGGAACCTGTAGCTCCCGCAAATCATTGAGCAATAAAATAACTACACCAAAAAAGCAACCTCAGAAGGGTTGTTTTTTTTATTTCAAACCGTCCCGGAGCAAAACGAATACTTTAAAACAACGATAATTGCTGCCGGGTGCTGTAGTCTACCTTCACGTTTTTGTAAATTCCTGCCTTTCCCACCTTCACATTTCCCACTGTTCTTATAGCTACTTCTTTATTAAAAAGACTCACCAAACTATTTTTTAAAAGATTTTTCATATCAAGATCGATCTTCAGCGGAACGGTAAAAATATCCCTTTTGGGTATGGGCACTTGTAAAATCTGGCTAGAGTGACCCAGGTAAACACTATCAACAAAAATGTCTAATTCGGTCCTATTTAGTTCCAATCCAAAATTGTTGGGGTTGTAATATACCAGGTTAACTGACAGTGATGAGGCCGAAAATCCTAGCCTATCCAGCTTTACTCCATTAAACTCCCGAAACTCTAAATCTTTTGGAGTGCGACATGATGTCATAAAAGTAGTGACTATAAGAAACGCAAAAATTGCTTTGAAGTTTATCAGAACCATAGAGCGATTGTTTAGGCACAAGATAGGCTAGCACTGGGTAACCTCCAAAACAATGAATTATATTTTGTTAAAACTATTACTAATAAAAATAGTAAATAGCTGTATTCATGAATAAGACTGATGGGTAATAACTTTTAAAAAACTTAGTTGTAAAAAATTAGTATAAACTATTCTTATAAAATGCTATATGAGGTTTAACTATTTATAAATAAAATTTAAAGTAAACAATTTATTTAACAATATTACAGTTTTGGGTAATTGTAAACTACTAAGATTTAAAATATTAAAAATTAATAACAAAATATTGATAAATAATATTTTATGTTGCTTTAATCAATTCAAATGTCATCAAAAAAATGATATTTATAAAAATATAATGTATAATATTAGAATTAGCGATATTTTGGCTGTTTTTGATTTGTTTGGACCCTGATGAGTCAACTCGAAAAAAACTGGCTTAGGAGCCTCTTTGGCTAGTTCCCGGTCTCTTGAATAAAGAGATGTCATTTAGGCAGTAAAATGTTTTGGATTAGCTGACGAGGTACAAGGAGGGTTATAAATTTGATATAATCCGAATATTTTATCATAATTAAATAAATTTTCTAACTAAGTACGCTTACATCTTAGAAAATATCTATAAAAAATACCTAAAAGATATTAAATATGCTATGTTGCGGAAATTACGGTAAATATTTTTTGGTTTATTAGAAACTGTCGCTATGTTTGCATCAGAAACGGACAACGATTACCTCTGATTATTTCCGACTTCTTGTTTTTCTCCAATTTCTCGTGAACCGGTGTTTAGCATCGGCCAGCCATCAAAACCTCTAAACCACAACGAATGAGAAAAATATACTCCCCACTTTTTTTTGCTATTAGCATCCTGACAGATTTAATGAATTTGGTCTTTTTTCCAGATCGACCTGTCTTTGGGTTAGAATTAGCACGTGTTACGAATTCAGATGTTGTGAAGACTTGACGAAAACCATTTTCGTAATTAATCCCACTTCCTGTCAAAGACTACCACAATCCCATATTTCATTGCAAAACTTACCAACCGCGGTATAATAGTTACTTGATCTAAAACGCAATGACACAATGAAACATTTTATATATCTGCTGGCTTTTGCATTCATGAGTGTAAATGCCTCGTCGCAAGCAATTGTTGATAAGAAATCTGTCTCCGAAATTGGTGACATCGTAATTAGTCACAATGGGCCTAATCTACAGATTACCTGGAGTTCTAACATAAACGATGAGGATAGCTATTGGGAGGTACAAGCCAGTTCGGACGGTACTCAATTCAACGCAATTGGTATCGTGTTTGGTGGCGACCCTAAAAAAGCGGGAACTTATACATTTAGACAAACGGCCAATCGTATTAAAAAGGGCTATCAATTTTACAGGGTGGCGCACATAGAACATAATAATCCGGCCATGGCTAGCAATCCTATTAGGTTTTCAAAATAATTAAAGTACTGATCTTGCACCCCCGCACCTCAGTACAACAAGATGTTTTCTTTGGGGGTTACAGAACCAAAAGGTTCTTAACAAGAGCCGCATTTCTATGCGGCTTTTATTTTTTGTGTAACACAAGAACTTTCAACGGCGAGTGCGATATATAATATTTACATTATCTGTAAAATTTAGAGCAGGCCTTGCAGGGAAAAACGGCATTTCTTTGGTAAATTCGGTCTTCGGTCTATTATGCCTTTTTTTTGTACCCGGTTGAAACCGCTGACATCTTTTATACCAAGCTGATGAGAATACTTACTTGCTGTTTTTTGTGCTTCATATTTGTTTCACCGAAAAGTTTTTCACAGGATTTCTCCAATAAGGGAAAAGATTTTTGGGTTGGATATGGATACCATGAACAGATGAACGCTAATACGTGCCCTAATCCGCCAGGGTCTCCCATAAATGTTCCAGGCGGTTGCCAGGATATGGTATTGTACTTTGCAACAGATCAAGTAACGACTGTAACAGTAAGCATTCCAGGTACCGGGTACTCCCAGACATACGCTAACATTCCAGCAAATACTGTCTTTACATCTAATCCAATTCCAAAATCAGGCGCTCAGGACGCTCGCCTATTAACCGAATCAATTACTCCCGACAACAAAGGCATACATGTAGTAAGCGATAAACCTATTGTTGCATACGCTCATATCTACAACCGTAATGTATCTGGCGCCTCCATTTTATTTCCTACGCCTACGCTCGGCAAAGAGTACTATTCTATCAACTACACTAATATTTCAAATACTGGCAACTCTAATTGCTGGTTTTATGTAATAGCGTGTGATACAGGAACCACTACCGTAGAAATTATTCCCAGTGCCAATACGCTTACGCATGCAGCCGGTGTTCCTTTTACAGTTTCACTC
>JBKJKD010000268.1:0-3613 GCA_046597635.1 Ferruginibacter sp.
TTGGCACCACGGCTGCACTTACTTACGAGAAAGATCCCTTCACAATGTTGGCAGCCGTAAAGACACTCGCTGCCAGCAGAAAAGACTTTGTATTCCTGCATTTCGGTGCCGGTAACCTTGAGGAGGAACTGCGGCAAAAGACAGTTGCCGAAGGGTTGCAGGAGCATTATTTATTAATGGGTTTTGAGGCTGACGTTGAAGCCTTATTGCCCTTGCTGGAAATATTTGTAATGAGCTCTAGTGAGGAGGGCCTCGGCAGCAGCGTACTGGATGCTTTTACCAAAAAGATACCGGTAGTGTCTACCAATGCAGGTGGTCTCGCCAACTTATTGGGTAACGATCGTGGCGTCCTTTGCGAAGTGGGTAATGCAGCAGCAATAGCAGCGGGCATTCAGCTACTACTCACCAACAAACAACTTGCAGCTGCCTTCACAGAAAGAGCTTTTACTTACGTTCAGCACTACCATAGCATGGATTTCATTACCAGAAAATATATTACTTTGTTTAAAAATATTGCTACAGCAAAATAAACAACGCTCCCCATGCAGGCCTCTGTCGTCATTTCTTATTATAAAAATCTTTCAAACCTGGCACTTATCCTGCAGGCATTGAACCGACAAACCGCAGGGGGAAATTTTGAAGCAATTATTTCTGAAGATGATGATGCTGCACAAGCAATTGAGTTTTTACATCATTGGAAGAAGACTGCTCAATTCCCTATTTTACATGTTTCACAAACTGATGACGGTTTTAGAAAATGCAAAGCCCTGAACAAGGCCGTAGAAACTGCCAACAGCGATCTTATTATTTTTATAGATGGCGATTGCATCCCGCACCCTCAATTTGTGCAAGAGTATATAACCCATAAAAAAACAGGGCGTGTGATGTACGGTCGCAGAGCAATGCTGAGTGAAAAAATATCGCAGCAATTATTGTCAACAAGCAAGCTGGAAATTCTAAACCCAATAAACCTCGTTGGAACAGGTTGCAAAAGAGTAGAAGAAGCCTTGTACCTTCCATTTGTACCCCAGCAATTTAAAACTAAACACAAAGACAGGTTACTAGGTTGCAACATGGCTATTAATAAAGAAGAATTGCTGCGCATTAACGGCTTTGACGAAGACTACATAGCCGCCGGTGCCGGTGAGGACAGCGATATAGAATGGCGGCTGGAAGCTCTAAAAAATGTAAGCTTTTACTCTATGAAATTTCAGGCAATTGTTTACCATATTTTTCACCCCTTGCGTTTCACGCCAGCCATGGAAACAAAGAATTACGAGATCCTTCAACGTAAAATAAAAGATGGCTTTTTCGCTTGCAAAAACGGACTTCAGAAGCTCCCATAAATGCTATGAAAATTTTATACTTGTGTAGTTTACGTTTCGATTACCTGCAAGACCTCACCTACTCTGGGTTAGTGAAATTGCTAGGCCAGCAAAACGTAACAGACTATCCGTGGAATCCAAAGTTTCATCTGCCCGTAAAGGACTATCCAAAGAATTTAGGTTTTACTTCCTTTACATTCCCCTTTCGGCCAAACATAAATTTCAGCAATTTTGACCTTGTAATAATTGCTGCTGCAAAACAAGACGTGTTGGAAGTGTACAGCAACATCTTGCCAAAAATTAGTCACCTGCCTGTTTTGTTTTTAGATGGTGGCGACCTGCCAGAGATAGGTGGAGATTTTTACAGGCTGAAAGCAGGAGCCGCATACGAATCCATCTTGCAAAAAAGACCTTTCGATTTTATTTTAAAAAGAGAATTTATGCCAGCGTTGCATGGCAACAATCCGACCGTGTCCCCCTTCCCTTTTTCTTTTCCGTATAACATGAAGCTGCCAGTGCAACCAGAGCATTTAAAAAAATATGATGTCTCATTTTGGGGACAGCAGGAACCAGCCATCAGGGCGAGGGCACTCAGGATGTTACAAGGCAAATATGATTGTGAAAAGAACGGCACTACTTTAAATCAGGATTTTAGTACTTATAAAAGGAAGGGTAAATTTTACCTGGAAGAAATAGCACGCTGCAAAATTGTATTGAATTTTAGAGGTGGCGGCTGGGATACCATGCGCTATTGGGAAACACCTGCAGTAGGAACTTTTATGATCACACAGAAACCGCAGATAACAATTCCTCATAATTTCGAAGATGGTAAACATGTAGTTTATTGTGATGACAGCCTTGGTGACCTGGTAGACAAAATTGATTATTACCTGCAGCGACCCGAGGAGCGTGCGCAGATAGCCAACAATGCAAAAGAACACCTGGAACAGTTTCATCTTAATACCGTGCGGGCACAAACGCTGTTAGATATAGTAAGAGAAAAAATATAGCCACATCGGGCCATCAACATCACTTCAAGCGACTTAGGAAAACTTGCTAACCTCCAATACTATTTTTCATTACCGTACTTTTAACTTCTATTAATTTTTGCAGATGAATATTTGGGAAAAATATGGACCGCAATTAAAGGCTGGCGATTTTAAAGCACTGGCCCGTTGTATTTCATTGGTGGAAAATGATGTGCCCGGCGCTGACCGGTTTTTGCAATCGCTTCCCGCCTCCGCAACACCCGTACTTGGTATTACCGGCCCACCGGGAGCTGGTAAGAGTACCCTCACCGATGCACTGATAGCTTCTTATGTAGATGATGGAAAAAAACTGGCTATCATTTGTGTAGATCCTTCTTCGCCCTTTAACCTCGGGGCTTTACTTGGCGACCGGATACGCATGAGCGATTGGTACAACCATCCCTCCGTATTTATTCGTTCGCTGGCAAGTCGTGGCTCTATGGGTGGACTTCACCCAAGAATAATAGAAGTAACCGATACCATCAAGGCTGCCGGTTTTGATTTAATAATAATAGAAACCGTTGGTGTGGGGCAAAGCGAAATTGAGATAGCCGGACTGGCCGACACTACTATGGTAGTGCTGGTGCCTGAGGCTGGCGATGAAGTGCAAACCATGAAAAGTGGTTTGATGGAAATAGCAGATATTTTCGTGGTAAACAAAGCAGACAGGCCCGGAGCGGGTACATTTGTAAAAAATCTTTTGCAAATGTTGGCTCCGGCTTTTCATACACAACAGCGGGAGATACCGGTGCTCAAGACCATCGCCGTAAAAAAAGAAGGTATTGAAGAATTGAAAGAAAAAATTAGTTTCCAGCACAGCGCTCCCAACGCTGAACGCAGCAGCTGGCTGAGGGCAGAAAAAGCCTACCAGCTCATCAGGAATAAAAGAATGAAAAACGTAAACAAGGAAGCTCTCAAAAATGAAATTGCAAAAGCAGGCGAAGATTTTAATTTATACCGTTTTGTAGAAAACTATGATTAACCTTCTTTGGGTTGATTTTTCCACCACCTGTAAGCAATAAACCCAACAATGATAAAAGGCGTACCCATCAGGTAAAGGATCCCTTGGTTGAGGCCCAGGGCAGGCTTTTCTCCCAACTGCGAAGCGGTTTTAGTACACATGGCACACTGTGCATCGGCGCCAAAGTGCAGGCACATCAGGATGAATAAAATTGAAAAGATGGTAAGACACTTTTTCATGCTGCAAATTTAATCATTAAACGTTGGCAGGTTGGATAAAGTTCAGGTAATTTTTTTGGT
>JBKJKD010000089.1:0-4124 GCA_046597635.1 Ferruginibacter sp.
TTCCACCTCCATTTATTCACCAAACCGTCTGCTCCATTGCTCGCATCTGAAAACGAAACCGGATCGCCTATGCAAATTCCGGCCGGTTTGCTTATACTAAAAGCGCTGCGTGGTTGAGGATGAATGCTGTTGACAGTTATCGTAGTATCGCCGATGCATCCTGCCCCGCTGGTTACAATTAACTTTACTGCATAAGGTCTCATGGCGGCATAAGTATGAGAAGGTGCAGCTGCTGTAGAGAGGTTGCCCACACTTCCCGGGTCATCAAAATTCCATTGATAGGTAAAGGTATTTTGTGTGCCATCTGCAATAGAAGAAAGATTTTTAAAACTTACCAAAGCGGCAGGTAAACACAAGGTATCTGGGAAACTAAAGTTGGCCATGGGTGATGGCTTTACGGATATCAGCTTGCTGCTAGCTGCAGAAGTGCAACCGGCTAATGTGGTATTGTAAATGGTAACTGTATAATTGTTGGGAACGCTATACAAGTGCTTCACGGTTTGGCCTGCAGGAAAAGTTTTGAGTGCTGTGCCGTCGCCGAAATTCCAAACCGTATTTTGCAAGCTTACACCCGTTGGTGCTGTAGATTGATCAATAAAGCTGATGCTATCCTTTTCACATAAGGGAGCCACTACAGCAAATCTTGCAGAGGCCGTATCTAACACCACAATGGTGGTGGAGTCGGAATCGCTGCATCCCCCGGCAGTTGCCGTAAATGTATATTTTATGGTATGAGTGCCTATCCCGGCTACGCTGGGTACAAACCGCCATCCACCGGCAAAGCTTACCCCTGGCCCTGAGTAACTTTCATTACCTACCACCACTCCTGCTTGCGAGCCCTGGTTTAAAGTGAGCGGCGTGTTGCTGTAGCATTGGTTGGCAATGGAACCTATGGATACATCGGGCGTAGCAAGTACGGTAACTTTTTGCAAACGATCGTTGACACACAAACCTCCCGAATAAGCCCTAAAGCGAACAGTATAAGTGCGGGTGACGTTAGAGGTAGGATATTTATGTTTATAAATTTTATTGAACACGGGAACATCATCCAGCTCAAAAACTGTTGGCTGGGCAGTGTTATCCCAATAGATTTCCACCTTGGTAATATTGCCCGATCCGATAGTGGATTTGTTTTGAATAGAAATTGAATCTTTAGAGCAAGCCGAAGCTGCACCGGTTTGAATAAAAACTGCCTGCGGATTTCCACCGCTTACCGTTATCATCTGCGGTAGGGTATCTGTACAACCAACGCTGGAAGTAACAATAAGTAAAATTGGATAATTTCCAACAGCAGAATAAATATGCTGAGCATTTTGTGCGGTTGAGGTATTGGCAGGTCCACTACTTGGGTCACCAAAATTCCACAGCCATCCTGTTATTACCTCCGGAGGAGCTACACTGCTGGTATCTATAAATTGGGCAAAAGGATCTAAGAGGCACACTTCGGGCGAAATAAATCCTGCATTTGGTAAAGCATGGATCGTGATAGGTTTGCTAAAAATGGTGGAGGTACATCCCCTATCGTTTTTCACCACCAAGGTTACGATGTAAGTACCCAAACTGGAAAATACATGCGAAGGATTCTGCAAAGCAGATGTATTTGCAGCCCCAGATGAGGGATCGTTAAAATTCCAGGCCCAAGAGTTGAGTGCTCCAACATTTGCGAGGGATAGATCCTGAAAATTGATTGTTCTATTTAAACACCCGGGACTATTAATATTAAAATTAGCAGTCGGCAAAGGATAAACGGTAATGGTAGCTGTGCCGCTTTGAAGCTGGCTACACAAAGTAGAACTTGCGTCTCGTACACTTACCAATTGATAGGTATAGGTGCCGGCTGTAGCCGTACCAACCGACAGGGTAGCTGAACTGCCCGTACTTGTAACTGTTTGTAAAGCACCGCCATTAATGGTGTAGCTGAAAGTAAATGGAGCCGTACCTCCTGCACCGGTAAACACCACTGATGTTGCAGTATTAAGGCAAACTTGAGTGGTACCACTGATACTGGCGGTGGGCAAGGCATTCACGGTTACAGTTACCGTACCTGTTTGGGCCTGTCCACAAGCTGTGGCACTTGCATCTTTTATACTTACCAATGTATAATTAAAAATACCAGGGGTGTTTGTAGGGGCAGGAACCGTAACTGAATTTCCCGCAGTTGTAGTTACACTTATATCTGATCCTCCATTTATTTTATAAGTAAAAGTGAATGGTGCTCCACCTCCGCCCGCGCCTGCAAAAGAAATAAAAGGCGACCCTGCGTTTTGGCAAACAGTGCTGCTACCTGCAATGGTTGCCGTGGGCAAGTCGTTCACATTAATTACAACTGTGTCGGGCTGATTTTGAAAACAGCCTGCAGTTCCCGCTGCATCCCTCACACTCACAAGATGGTAAGCAAAAGTGCCAATGCTGTTGGTTGGTACCGCTACAGAAACGGTGTTACCGGCAGTGGTTGTAACCGAAAGATTGGGGCCGTTGTTGATATTGTAATTAAAAGTAAAGGGTGCTTTGCCGACTATCCCCTTGAAAATGACGCTGGGTGATGGAGCATTTTTACAAACATCTACGCTACCTGTGAGCTCCGCTGTAGGCAAAGGACTTATAAGAACCGCCTTTGGAATGGTATCACTCACGCAACCGGCAGTGGTTATATTAGCAAATCGGACATTGTAAGTGCCCGGCCCTGTAAAGCTGTGAATAGGATTTTGCAGGCTGGAAAAGTTAGCTGCCCCACTGGCAGGATCTCCAAAATCCCAGTACCATCTATAGGTAGGCTTTACCGTGCTCGTAATATCATTGAACTGAACAGACTGGTCGGAACAACCCGAAGAGGTGGCGGTAAAAGCTGCCACTGGAGGATCTGAAATTTCCAGGTCAAAATCTATGGCCTGTTCATTTCCGCAACCGTCTGCGTTTGGCGAGTATACAGTAATCGTAACCGGAAAAATACCCACTGTAGCAAAGGTGTAAAAATTGGGCAGAGAATACCAGTAGATGGTTCTTCCCCCAACCAGCGTGGTAGAATCGGCATCAGCTGGCAGGGGTGGATCAGAATAATCAACTGTTACATTTGCTGGTGAGCCAGGAAGGTTACTCAAATTCCAGCGGATGGAATCGGCAAGGTATGGCAGGGACACTTTAAATTTAAATTGCGATCCAGTGCAAATAGAAGGACTGGTTTCAATTCCGTACTGGGAAGACACACCCACTTTTTGAAAGAGGTCTTTGATGTTGGTGCCAGCATTGTAGCCATAAGATTCAAAGGAACCAAATCCGTATGCGATGGCATTGAAGCCAGAATCGGATTGTATTCTTCTTTGTCCAGACCCTACAGCTTGTACGAGGTACGAGTAACCTGGATCCTGTGGGTGCGTGACAAATAACAATGGGCTCACACTTACTCCATCTATCTTAAAGGAACTAATGGCAGTTCCTGAGTTGGGAATCACCACCCCAAAATAATGGGAGCTAATGGAAAAATTGGGCGTAGCATTCCATAAAACGTCTGAAATATTTTGTTCAACGGGACTCAGGTAAATAACCTCAGGATCTCCAGGTCCGCCATTTCCACAGGCACCCTGCGAAGTAAAATATTGTGCTACGGTGATGGACTTGTCTGCTTCTATTTTCTGTGGTATGGTGGTCGCAGGAATTTCGTAATAAAAATTATTAATTAATGGAAGCGTGATCGGGGAGCCATTCAGGGTAACATTGGTTGTAGGATCAGCGACGCAAATTCTAAAAATAGTATTGGGCATACCCCCGCCGGTGGGTACCGTCAAATACTTTTTGCCCCATGCATTTTTCGGAAAACTTTGAACCATATAGTTATCTGAAGAAGATGCGCCTCCGCTACAAGTAATTGAAATACGACCACTCCCTGAAAAAACCGCAATTCTCTTACAACTACCTGTAGCTGTGGCAATACTTCTCACCCTTGACCCTGTTAGATCAACTCCCGCAGTGCCAGCATATTGTCCCATTACGTTATAAACTTGTCCTTGTGTGAGTGAAACTGTAAAAGGAACACCGGCTGCATGCGTAAGCGTATTGGCACTGGGAATAATTTCTACGGTAGTGGTTCCTGTATCACACGCTATTACATAAAACCAGCAATTAGAGTT
>JBKJKD010000196.1:0-7507 GCA_046597635.1 Ferruginibacter sp.
AAAACGCTATTCTAAGCCATGACCTTTTAGAAGGTGCGTATGCACGTTGTGGACTTGTAACAGATTTGCAGTTGTACGAAGAATACCCTAACAGGTACAACTGCAAATCTGTTACAAGTCCACAACGTGCATACGCACCTTCTAAAAGGTCATGGCTTAGAATAGCGTTTTCAGGAAACTTATCCTTTAAAGTAGCTTCAAAGGCTTCAACGTCATAAATACCTTTTCCAATAAAGGAGCCCTCTTGAAACAAGTCCTGGTACACATCAGAAATAGCCCTGGTGTAAGGATCTGTACCGGGCTCGTTGCCATGCATTTTGGCATACAACGAACTGGTATTGCCTGGCAAACTGTTAGACACCCGTGGCTGCAAAATGCTGTACCCTTCTGTGACTCTTTTTTTGCGAGGATGATAAAATGCCTTGTTTAAGGGGTGAGCCAGGGTAGCGGTCATTTTCCAGGCCGCATCTCGTGGTAGCTGCGTATCAGTATCCAGGGTGATAATAAATTTTACATTCATGTACACCGAAGGATTACCTATTACCAAGGAAAAATGCTCCATTCCATATCCAAGTATCAAAGCATTTAAATCACCTAGCTTACCCCGCTTGCGCTCATAGCCCATCCATTTTTTTTCTCTTTTGTTCCATTTGCGGGGGCGGTGAAAAAGAAAAAAAGTGTCGTCATTATTGCGGTCGTATTTGCGGTTTAGTTCTGTTATTTTATTTTTTGCAGTTTGCAACAGTAGATCATCTTCGGCCAATGTTTCGGTGTCAGCATCTTTAAAATCTGTGAGCAATGCAAAGTGAAGGTTGGCATCCCGGTTGGCAAGAAAACGCACTTCAAGACTTTCTACCAGGTCGTGAATTGTGCTGGCTGTATTAAACATGGTAGGGATAACCACCATGGTTTTATGTTCTGTTGGTATGCCTCCGGAAAAATTCATTCGGGGTAATAGGTCTGGCCGGGCCAGGATGGTAGAGAGCCAGTTTACCATAGAAACGGAGAGCCTGCTGAGTGCTAAAAAGATAGCGATGCCCATTATAATTAAAACGGCGATGCTTCTACCTGGGTCTAAAATGCGGGCCAGCAGCGTATAGCCCAATCCAAAGCTGATTAACAAAATGCCGCCTGCGTAAAACAGTAATGGTGCCCTCTGGAAAATTCTTTTTCCAACATCTATCCTGCGGGGTTTCATCCTCGCCGCTTTTTCCAGTTGTGGCAATCCTCTGCCTGCAAGGAAATAGCCCACATGGTTTCTTCTACCGTCATTTTCGGGGGTAGCATTTTCTTCCGCCATCCTAATAGCCATTTCGGCCACTTCCGGCTCTGTGTGCACACTGTACTTAGCTACTCTTTCTAAAATATGACGATAACCATCCCGTGTAGCAAAATCCATTTTCGGATAGGTGCCGCTGGGGTCCCGCTGCATAATAGTTTCCACAACGCTGGTAGCTTCTACAAAATCCCGCCAGTCGGTGGTACTCAAAAAACGAAGGCTGCTTATACTATTGCTAATCGAAACCTGGTCTGCTGCCTGGGTTTGGTTTTCCTGGTGAATCAGTTCATTGCTACTTAGACCGCTGTCAGTAAGGGTTTGCTCAATCCAGTTAAGCGGCAGCGAAAGCGAGTTACCTTTTTCCTGTAACCTGCGGGTAAGTTCTGCAATAAAAGAGCTTACCATGGGTGGGGTGCTGCGGGCCATATCTGCAATAACCAGTACCAGGTCTTTTGGATTATTTTCTGCCACTTCAATCATCTCATCGGCCCACTTATTAGCAAGGGCTTTATCGTTGATGTCGTTTGCAATTTGAATAGATAGCCGGCGTAGATTTTCTATGAGTGCGAGGCGAAGCATGATGGGTATAGCCCAAAGTTCGCCCAATTGTAAAAAGGTTTTTTTCTGATAGGAAGTTACAAATCCAATGAGGCTATTAAGGTCTACGTGCCCATCGCTGTGGGAAATTATTTCCACAGCAATATCATAAACCCTTGGCAGGCCGGCGGATTCGCCTTTTGCCAACTGCGGAAGGCCCCGGCTGTATCCTTTTGGCAAATGTTTTTTGCCGGTGTATATCTGCTCTTCTATGAGGTAAAAATTATCGAGGAGCCACTCTGCCGCAGGTGTTACCCGGCTGTTGCCTTTTACAATATCGGTGAGCAAGGCATGCACTTCCAGCAAAATAGTTTCATTTTCTGCAAGCCGTTTTAGTAATTGTTCAGAAGGTTGCCCCGATATCAGGGGGTGCCGGGTAGCAAGCGTAAGGGCATGTTGTTCTAATTGTTCTTCTGTAAAAAGTTCTGCCCGTAGCGGCGGCCTTTCATTGCTGTATTTTTCAGGTCTGCCATCTCCAAAAATTGGGTTGATGATGGTCTTTTTAATATTAGAGATGGCCTGCGGAAGAATTTCAAAGAAATCTTGATTTTGAACTTTTCTTTGGCTTGTCTTCATTCTTAAAGCTTTATGTGATAGCGTGATAGAAAATTTATTTGAAAGATTTTCAGTCTGTTATGAAGCTAATATCATGCCTCGCTGGCGGCGGCCCTGTATGAAAAATGAAACGGAAGAAATAGGAGACTGTAGTAGTGTTGGTTAAAAAATGCAGCGGAGTAGCCAAAGGATTGCAAGAAAAACTATTTGAATTCTTACGAACAATCGGGCGCTCAACTTTCTAATATCAAAAGTAATTGGGCTTATTTATGTTTGAAAAGGATCCCAGGAGTTTTCCGTTCCTCTTATATGACCACTAATTTATGTCCGGGAAAAAACATTTTCCTTCATAGATTGTTTCTCAACAGCGGCCAAATTTTATCTATTACATGAAAAGCCTTCGTCATATTTGAGGTGCAATTCACACTTTCTTCAATGTCTACATAGTAAATTTTTGACCAAGGTAGTTGTGGTTCCATTCGGGTAATATCGCCAAAGAGGCTAGCTCATCAATTTAATAGCTAATATTAATAGTTGGGAAAGGGCCAACCATTTCGAGATAGCCTTCATTGTTTTGAGATTTTATTTTGAAATTCAATATTGCTTCTAAATTCGATATTAGCTTACAGTCCGTGTCAAAATAATATCAAATGCTCAGATCTATTTTTTTTGGTGTTCTTGTTTGGGTAACTTCCACCCAATCAATTATTGCGCAACCTCTTGATAGCACAGGTATTCCCAAAGCCCATGCCTTCCACCTTAAATTCATTTATGTACCCTCTATACTTATTATTAGTGGTGTTTCAACAAATGGTAATGCCGGCGAGGGGTTTAAAAAAGAAATTGCAGAAGAGCGAAATGAATATCTTTCAAAATTTCACACTCATATAGACAACTATTTACAGTTTTCTCCCATTGCCATTGCTTATGGTTTAGATGCTCTCGGTTACAAATCCAAAACAGATATTAGGAACCGAACTGCAATTTTACTAAAAGGGGAGCTGTTAATGACAGGGGCTGTGTTTGGCTTAAAAAAAATTACCCATCAGCAACGGCCTGATAACAGCGGATCCAATTCATTTCCTTCAGGACATACAGCGCAAGCATTTGCAGCAGCAACTTTTTTAAGTGAAGAATACAAGAACAGGTTTAAATGGATACCCTACGTATCCTATGGAATTGCCAGTTCTGTTGGGCTGCTTAGAATGGCAAATAATAAACATTATATAAGCGATGTTTTAATGGGGGCCGGACTGGGAATTCTTTCGATGAAGGCATCTTACCTGACCCATCGATACACACTGGGAAGGAAGAATAAGTCAGCCCTGATTTTGTAAAAATATTTTTTACAATTATCATTTTCCTCTAACCCGGCAATTATCATTTCAAATTCATTTATTCATTTTATAAAATAACACCATGAAACAAACACTCATAACTTTGTTGGCAATGCTTATGGCGAGCCTGGGTTTTGGTCAAAAATTGCAAGATAAAAATGTACCTGCAAACGTAAAATCTGCCTTTCAAAAAAAATACCCGACAGCTAAAGCGGTAAAGTGGGATAAAGAAGGAAATAATTATGAAGCAAGTTTTGATTTAAGCAAATTGGATAATTCTGTCGTAATTGATATTCAAGGTACCATTGTGGAAACGGAGGTAGAGATTGAATTACGGGAGTTACCGGCCGGTATTATAGAATACATAAAATTGCATTACGCAGGTAAACAGGCAAAAGAAAGCGCAAAGATTACAGACGCTAAGGGTACCATAACTTACGAGGTAGAAGTAAAAGGGATGGACCTGATTTTTGACAGCAACGGTAAATTTATTAAAGAATTAAAAGGATAACAAATGCGATTGAGGGGTATCTTAATAGTTTTAGTATTGATGATTGGGATTTTTAAAATACATGGGCAAACGGTGAGCGTTACCTTATCAGGTTTGATAAAAAACAAAATAGATAAAGCAGTTTTGCCTTTTGTAAACATCGTTTTAAAAAATGAAAAGGACAGTGCTTTTGTAACGGGTACCGTAACTAATGAGGAAGGAAGATTTACGCTGGCCAATATAAGGCCTGGCCGCTATACACTGCAAAGTTCCTACACAGGATTTGATTTAAAATCGCAAGCCGTTTTAGTTGGCTCCTTAAGTTCCTTCTTAGATCTTGGGACCATAGAGTTACAGCAAAACCTAAAACAGCTGCAAGAAGTGGTGCTTACTAGCACGCAGCGTGATGTGAGCGATAAGATGGATAAAAAGACTTATTCCGTTGCTGCAAATATCAGCCAGAGTGGTGGTTCGGTTTTGCAAACATTGAGAAACTTGCCAGGGGTTACCACCAGCCAGGAGGGCAAAGTAGAATTGCGGGGTAGCGATAAAGTGGCCGTGTTGATAGATGGAAAACAAACCGCACTCACAGGGTTTGGTGGTCAAACGGGGTTAGACAATATTCCGGCATCAGCCATCGAAAGAATCGAAATCATCAACAATCCCTCGGCAAAATATGATGCAAATGGCAATGCCGGAATCATCAATATTATTTATAAGAAAAGCAGGCAGCAAGGGTTCAACGGCAAAGTTGGCTTTACCACGGGTGTAGGGGCATTATGGGAAAAAAGAGAGAACCTGCCTACCATCCGGCCGCAATACCAGGCCACGCCAAAGATCAATCCTTCGCTCTCCTTAAACTATCGGAGGAATAAAGTAAATGCTTTTTTGCAGGCAGATTGGTTGTATACAGAGACACTCAATAAAAATGAATTTGCAACACGGAGTTTTGATAATGGTACAATCATCAATCAGCAATTGAAGAGAAACAGAAATACACACTTTGTTACCAGCAAGGCCGGTATAGATTGGAACATTAACGCTCAGGATGTACTAACTGTGTCAGGGTTATTTGGCATAGAAAAAATTATAGATCGGGGGGATCAACCCTTTTTCAACAAGGACTATTCTAACCGGGAGCGTTTGTGGCAATTTCTGGAAGACGAATTAAAAACTACTGCTGTAGCCTCCGCGGCCTACCAACATAAATTTAAACAAGCGGGTCATTTATTAAATGTTGGTTTCAATTATACTTTTCACCGGGAAGACGAGAAATACAACTTCGTAAATACATTGCCCACTTTTACAGGTTTAGATTCTTTTAAGTTGCTATCAGACGAACATGTTGCCGACTTCAATGTCGACTATGTGAAACCTTTGAAATATGGACGCATTGAAGGGGGCTTCAAATTCCGTTACAGGGATATCCCAACCAACATGCAATTTAAACCTGGGTTTAATTCGCCCTTAGATACGGATGCTGGCGGAGCAGCTACTTATACAGAAATTATTCCTGCGGCGTATAGCAACTATGTCTTTGAAAGTAAAAAAATAGAAGCCGAAATAGGACTAAGGGTAGAGTACGTGGATTTGCAGTATAAGGTAAACCCTGATCATAATACCTACAAGAGTGATGGTTATAATTACACGCAACCTTTTCCCAATGTAAGGCTGGCTTATAAATTAAATGACGATCATAAAATCTCGATGTTTTTCAACAGAAGGGTAGACAGGCCCAATGAAGTGGATATTCGTATTTTTCCAAAATACGACGATGCGGAAATTATTAAGGTCGGTAATCCTGGGCTTCGTCCTCAGTTTACCAACTCTTATGAGTTGGGCTATAAAGCTAGTCGTAAGAAAGGGTATTTTTATGCTGCACTTTACCATCGCAGCACAGAAGGAACCATTACAAGAATTGCAACACAGGTGCCGCCAAGCACGCTTATTTACACCGTGTTTCAAAATGCCGGGCAGAGCAGTAACACTGGTATTGAAATGGTGGTGCAGCAAGAATTTTCAAAAGTTGTTTCTTTTAATACAAATGTCAATTTATATCGGAATATCATTGATGCATTTACAGTAGAAAATAAATATCCTGTATCCTCCATCTATGTGGCAGCAAAAGAAAAATTCACATCGGGTAATATTAAGTTGAACGGTGTTTTTCATTTGCCGAAAAAAACAGATGTGCAAATAACAAGTATTTACTTAGCGCCCGACTTGATACCCCAGGGAAAAATTGATACCAGGTTTTCTGTTGATATGGGGATTAAAAAACAAATTCAAAATGGCAAGGGGGAGTTATTCTTTAATGCAAGTGATATTTTTAATACCCTAAAAATTAAGAAGGAAATAAATGGCAATGGGTTCAAACTAACTAGCACCGATTATTATGAAACCCAGGTTTTCAGGCTGGGGTATAGTTACAAATTTTAGGAGCTCATAACCCGGGCCTGCAAGTTGTTACTCACTGCTACTCTTATCGCCCACAAACCAGTGTTCTTTGTTTTTGAACAATACATTGAAACTGGTGAGCGAACCATAACAACGGGTGATGTATTGCTGAATATTTACTTTTTCCTCGTCGTTTAATTTTTTATGGCTGTTGATGTTTTGTTCCAGCACCCTGAGCCGGTCCCGCAACATCACGATTTTATGAAAGAAATCGGTTATGGGAATTTCTTTTGGCTTTAGGGTTTTATCAGCCGTTTGCAATACCATGCTTCCTCCAATCCATTTATCGCCGAGGGGTACAAGCTCTGACACTTCACCCCATTGCCTTAAAATTTTGAGTAGAGATTTTTCTACTTCTGAAACCGTTTCTATTTCTGCCGTAACATTTTCGGGGATGATCTCTTCCAGGTTATCATCTGTTTTGTCTATTTCTTTTATGCCGGTGTTGATAAAGGAAATAAGATAGGTTGCATAGCGCACACCCACGATCACACCGGGGCCATGCTTAATGTGTTGTAATCTTGTTCCTACGCCTAAGTTTAATTGGTTCTCTTCCATGAAAAATTTTAAAAGATTTTTTAATGATCGTTTAATGGTAATCCGAGCCTTTGATAATCTTTCCAGTTTAAATATTCCGGAGCCACCCTATGTTCCTCCATGGTAATGCACGCATCAACCGGGCAAACGAGCTGGCATAAATTACAGCCTACACATTCCTCTTCTTTAATGCTGTAAGTATTGTAAGGATTTCCCCTTGTAATATTGATGGATTGATGGGATGTGTCTTCACAT
>JBKJKD010000297.1:0-31406 GCA_046597635.1 Ferruginibacter sp.
TTTTCCACCTATCAATTGGCGCTCAATAAACTTGCGCTGGCCCCCGGAGTTTATGTGCTGAATGCTCTTGTGGATGAGAAAAGATATGCGTTTAGATTGTTGAAGGAGTGATGTGAATGGTGAAGATTATCGATTTTATCCGGTTTAAAAACCAACCGGTTGTTGCCGTGATAAATTATATGTCAGACAGGCCTAACTGCGGTAAACGTCGCCGGGTACTATTTGTCTGTGGTAAGCAGTTTAATATTTTTATACATGTGGTGCATTACCTGCATATGGGGTGCGGTGAGTACAGCCAGGAATAGAAAAACGTACGCAATGAGCTCGTTGTTGCCTAAAAACAGAAATCCTGTGCCTCCGAATAAGATAAACCCTGCAAAAGAAACGATGCTGTAAAAACCAATCTGTCTGGCAATGGCTTTAGCGGAAATCAAACCATCCTTACTAAGATAACGAAATATGTTTTTTAGGGAGAAAACCGAATGCCACATTACAAAGTAAAAAGTAAAACCCAGTATCATGGGAAGATGATAGAGTATGAAAAGCAAAGTTGTGTATTACAAAATAAATTTAAGTAATGCATCAAATTTTACTGCATGGCTAGCCATGTACCATACTGTTATCATCAGAAAAACTATTCCGCTTGCTAAGAGAATGCTGTTACGGTAGTCATAGATAAATGAAATGAGTTTTTCGTTTTTTTTACCAGATGGGAATATTGCACAAAGGGGCCGAAGGGTTTCGAAATGAGGAAGTAGGATAGCGAAGAGCAGGAGTACACCATAGGAGGTCACAAAAAGTTTTGCAGCTATACCGGTTGTGTCAAAATCAATTAAATCGGTTTCACCAAAATGGAAAGCAGCTATACCAATGAACAAGATATTGGTCGCTACCGGAAAGAACCAAAAAAGTAAAGCGAACACCGCCAGCCTTGCTACATAATTTAAATGAAAACTTTTTGCAGAAAAGTTTTTTTTATCTGCTGTATTCTCTGTGGCTACAAGCATATCAGCAGCACCATGCGGAATACCCAGCACAACAATACCTGCGATAAATAATACAAATTGCAGTTGTGGAGAGAAGGGCTGAAACAACTGCTCCAGCAACAATAAAGCAATACCAATAGTTAGTAAAATGATGCGCATAAAATAATGGATTGTTTACTAATAAATAATTTTTGAATCCCTAAGTATCAATTACCTGCTGAAATTTTCCGTTCTTAATCTGTAATTCTAAATTGCATTTCTTCCACCGTTATGGTATTGGTATTTGAATTATTACTTTTTATAAAAACTTCCACATAATCGTTGGTAACCAGGTCTAGTTCCGTAATAAGAGATAGTTGAAAGCTCTGGTTATTGCTGGCTGCAGCCATAGAGGCTACCGGTGCTGTTATTACTACTCCGTTTTTTGCAATCACTATAGAAAAATCGCTGTTAGCAGCAGGTGCCTTTGCTCCGATAATTATAAACACTTTGCCTACAATACCTGTTTTACCAGTGTAGGTTATTCGGTTTGATGATGTAGAAAACTTTTTAGCATTTACAGTAGTAGTTGTTCCCGCAATTTTATAATAAGTATTGGCTACCGGAAGAGACGTAGCGGTGGCGTTAGCAGTCATATACTGAAAAGCTAAAGCCCTCGAGTTGGGAATATCAGTATTAGAAATCATTTGCCAACCGGGGGTGTAGGAATCAAATCCGTTTAATAGGTTTGTTATCCCACGAAACATATTGGTAGTCATTCTTCCTCGATCTATCGTTGCGCTACTATTTACTTTTATACCAGTTTGCCCGGTATAGATAAAGTAATTATTAGATAGGTCAACATCATCTATAACAGAAGCTGCTAAAAATTCAATACCCGATCCCGCAGTGATGCCTGTAAAAAAGCACAGGCTGGCACAAAACTTACCCAGCGTTCCAGTTACCTTTAAGCCGTCTGTACAATTCCAATAATTTTGTTTGAGTGTAACAGCTTTAAATCCGCTTATTTGCCCCACACCCAGGCTCGGTACGCCAATTTCTACCACGGAACTTCCTGAAAATATATTACAAAATTTGGTGCCGGTCGCATCTGTAAAATCGTAGGCTTTAGTTGTTCCGCTTAAAGGTATTACAGCCAGGTCTTGAATAAAAACGCTTACGCCTGTGCTGCGCAAAATGCCACCACTTACAGAAGACATCACGCCGTCTTTTGCAGGGTCAATTCCCCTTAGACTGGCACCGTTTAAAGAAAGATAATTGGGTGATATATTCACGATGCCCGAGAAAATATACATTTTTGTTGCATCCAAAGTTATTACCCCACTAACCGGGGTAGGTAAATCACTGAGGGAATAGATGTTTACAATATTATTTGTAGACGCCTTGGGAGTAATGGTTTCCCACCTGTCATTGTTGTATATATTGAGGGCCTTGGTGCTCGTGTTATATACCTGCAAAGCATTTGGAGGCAACAGGATCGAATCACGCTGAGCTGTAGTCATTCTTGGTATCAATAAGCCAGAGTTGGTAGAGGATACATCAAGCATGGCTTTGCTATCGGGCAAGGCACCGTTTGCATTGATACCAATGTTTTGAGCTTGCGAATTTTGAAATCTACCTAGAGTGATAAGCAGGATTATGATCAGGACTTTTTTCATACAAACAGTTTTTTGTGATGAGCGTTATGGTTATTGGATAATTATTTTATGTACAAGTTTTGTGTGTTGCGGGCTTTTTATTTGCAACTGGTAAACACCTGCAGGCAATGCTCTATGAAAGGGCAATGAGATGTTTGTGCTGTTGCGTAATTTTGTTTTAGCTGAATAAACCTTTTGGCCACTGGCGTTCATTAAAGTCACTTCATACAATCCCTCGTCATAGTTGTTTACCTGTAGCTTAATGATATTTCCTTCTATGGGATTAGGGAACACCAGCATGTCGTTGGAGGGGTTAGTTACATTTACTTTTACAATCTGGCTGTTGGTAGTACCCGCATCGGATGAAACAGAAACTACCCTGTAAAAATTATTCCCTTTTACGACTTCCTGATCCAAGTACTCGTAGTTTGCCCCACCTCCAATTACTGCCTTGGAGGGAGCAGTGTACACGGGGTAAAACGCAACTCCGTTGATCGATTTTTCCAGCACATATTCTTTGATGTTTACTTCATTTTCAACCACCCATTTAACAGAGATTCCATCGTACAGTTTTGCCGCCTGGATGCTGGTAAAACTTACCGGCAATGCGGCCAAGGGTATAAAGACTACACTAAAGCGGCTGGCAGCATAAGATGCAGGATCACTGTTTATCTGGAAGTTGATGGCATTGCTGTCATTCATGTTCAACAGTTTATTGTTTAGGCTAGCCGAATAACTATCTTTTAAAACGGCCTGCAGTCCCGCAGATTCCATGTTGGTAAGTACCAGGTTGAGTTGGTAATTTTTAATGCTTAGGCCATTGATGTTTAGGAAAATGGTATCGTTGGTCGTGATCGTTTTTCTTCTTTCAATAGCAAAAACATCGTTGCCCCTTTTTAGACCGATGTATTTTGCCCCAAGTTTTGCAATATCTAATTGATCCCTTTCATTCGTATACTCATCTGCATAGGTGGTGAGTACTGCATCAATGAGTGCCCGTGAGCCATCAATGTTGAACTCATATAAAATGGTGCTTACCCGCTCTTTTAAACCAAAACGGGCAAGTGGCCCCTGCCCATTGCAAAATGTTTTGGCCGATTCTTTTATCGTAATAGATCCCGCAG
Organism: Ferruginibacter sp.; assembly: GCA_046597635.1. Classification (GTDB taxonomy): domain Bacteria; phylum Bacteroidota; class Bacteroidia; order Chitinophagales; family Chitinophagaceae; genus Ferruginibacter. The sequence continues at coordinate 3,748 of JBKJKD010000297.1, forward strand.
TAGCGGAGTCTTCAGATTGTACCATCACCGCAGAACCACTTGGAATACATTGACTGATATTGCTGGCATTGGCAGTAACGTCGTAGGAACTGCCATTCCAACTTACGGCTACATAACCTCCTACGCCATAGGAACCGGCGAGCATAGGGTCCCATGCATAAAACGCATTTCTCACATTGGTTCTGCTGAGCAACCCAAAGTCGATGGCCGAAGGGTAGGGGTTTCCTAAAACCGTATACTTAAATGCATTAACAGGAATAACCTGGTCGCCTGTTTTTATCTCCCCCTTCATTCTTAATGTAGTAGGCGTAGCCGGAGCGGCATTGTTAAACATATCAGTACTTCTGTTTCCCCACACAAAGGCGAAATAGCCATTCTGGTTGATGATAGCAGTATTGGTGCCCGGTACAGCCGGTAAGGCTTTAAAGCTGTTGGTTGCATTATCATATATTTTTAGGGAGGCATTAGAGGTTGGCCCGGCATCATACCCATTGGCTGTTGTTCCTCCAATGATTTGCATCCCATACCCGGCATTCGGATCGCCGGCGGTAGCCCCTTCTTGCCAGGCTTGGTTGATAGTTGGCACAGCACCGTTGTTTTTTATGGGGGCACTCAGTAAGCGCCATGCCCTGCGGGCTTTGATATATCTTTCAATACTTACGGCACCGGCAATATATGCAGTAGCATTACCAGAACCATCCACAGGCAAGGCGAGAAGTGTAGCCGTTTTACCTGAATCTGATTTGAACGTTAAGTGACCGTTGCTGTAAAGCACGCCCTGCGAAATGCGTAGGGAGTCTTTTACAGTAACCTGCGATTTTAGAGCAAGCCCATAAGCAGATTTACTGATCAAAATATTGTCGATACTGCTTAAATTACTACCAGAAATATAGGCAATACTGGTATCTGCTGAACCCGTAAATTTTACTGTGCCTAAATCGGGAACATAGTTTCCGTCATTTTTAAGAGATGCATTGTGCACTGCCAGGAACGGTTGGCCACGCATCACAAAATAAGCTCCGGGCCCAATATAGATCTGCTGCGATAAACTGTCCAACGAATTGCACAATAAAATTAATACGAGTGTAGTGTAAAAAAAGTTTGTGCTTAAGACTTTCGGTTTAACAAGGCTGTATTGGCAAATTTCAGTTAACATTTTGGTGGCTTTTACAAAAGGATGAGGCGAAATTATCTGTTGTACGAATCATGTGCTGTAGTGAATGTTGTAAGTTTATCCAGCTATCTAGCTACAGATTCTTTAATATATGATAGCCTTAGGACAGTTTCTCCAATGAAACTCTAAACAATTATATCGGCTGGGTGGGTGTTAACTCTACGTGGACTAAGGTTTTCACCGATGTTCGTGATTAAGTTCGCTTTATCCCAAACCTTAGCCATTTTGCGCCGCTCTGGGCGTTGGCCTATCGGTAGATTAGTTGTCACCAGCAACTCCTCCATTTTTCGGGGTTATCTTGCCCGGTCGCACAGCCATCGTTGCAAAATAAGTTTGAAGGCGAGATGTTGCTATCGCAAATGTCTATATGATATTATACACAAGTTCATGTTGCCCGCCAGCTTCATTGCACGCTCGAAATCCTTGATAATTTTATTTTGTTGAAATCTTCAAATCCCTGATCACAAATGGACAGACGTAAGCATCTTGACAGTATTAAAATACCCTATGAAATATTGGGTAAACAAATGATTGCTATCGGCGAGCCTGAAAAAATAGCAAAGTCAAATGCAACAAGATTTGTTCGGAGATGGACAGGTTTAAGTTTTATTAACAATCCAATTCAATCATACACAAGTCAGGATTTTATAAAACAAAAAACTGTGGAGCGCCGAGGAATTTTATTTTTAGTTGAGCATGATATTATTATAGCAACGATAACCAAATTGAATAAAAAATTTGCTTATGGGAATGGTATTGCTTTTATTTCCGATGATAGTTTCCGAGACAAAAAGAAACGAACTTTTTAATAATTCATACAGAAGACGAATACAAAGGTTTAAGACTACAATAAATAAGTGGTGGGAGCTACACCTATTAGACAGACAGTTTTAAAACAAACCCGAAGACACTGGAACACCATTATCAGCATGACTTTATTGGCATAGGTAAAGATTCGTTACTCGTAAAAGTAACATGCAAAGCAAACGATTGAGAAGACTTTGCAAAGCAAATTTTAAAGGCATAACCAAACGAAGAAACTACTCCCAAAGTCCTCGCAGCAGCTCTTCAAAAAGACGATGGGCAGAAAACCTTGTGGCGGGGCTAGGGCGAGTACAACGAAAGTATCCGCAATTGGGGAAAACAGATAAATTCTTTAGCCGGCTTACCTGCGTTTTAAATCTGCCATTGAGCGTTAAGCTGAACTGGAAGATTACAATGAAAATGTGCGTCAGCATGGTAAACTTCATTACTGCCTCTAGCTGTATGCATAGACAGGTCTTCGGTGTTACGGCCAGTTTGCTCGGCAACCCGACCATTTATTACGGGGTAGGCAGTTCGTCATAAAGGATACCTCCAAGCTTTTGAGCACTTTGGCTACAGCCCGAAAAAATTATTTTGCAGACTCAGTAGTAATTTCCGCAATAATTTGCATTTTTCCCCGTTTAAGGTTTGGAAAAATTACCAAACTATATGAGAAGTGTACGATTGATGGTATCAGCCTTCCTGATTTGTAATATTGCTACTGCCCAAAACTTTCAGTTTCCCACCAGTGGCAATGCGGTTAATAATGAACTTCCTGCGCTTACGGCTGCGGATGGAGTTACTTTAATTACTACCATCCGTTCTATGGGTTGTACGCCAGGTGTGGGTAGCACTTTCAGGTATGGTACTGAGCACGTATCTACAGGAGCCATCTATCGCAATACCAGTTGGGCCGACAATTGTATGGGCTCAATGGATATTATAAAAATGGATTTTACTTCAGTTGCTCAACGACCGCAAGGCCTAAAGTTCAGTATTTTCGATGTGGACAATGGTTCTGATTCTGTAAGTGTTATGATTTACCGCGGAGCAATGCTGTTGGAGTATTCTTATAGCCTTTATTCACCCACGTTCGTGTCGGCTTTCGGCGCCTCTCCAACTTTTGGTTTTGTTGGCAGCGCTGGTAACAACTCGGGCTTGGATGATAACCGTGGCCGGATAGACATTAGCTGCATAGATATTACCGAAAAAGTAGATAGCGTAATAGTTACTAAGTATAATAACCGGGATATTACTGGCAATCCCTCCCAATCTTTTGCAGCCTTTGAATGGACCAGTTTCACAGTGTTACCAATCAAAATTCTTTCTTTTATTGCCCACTCCGGCCGGGCCAGTATTGATTTTGACTGGACGGCAATAAGTGAAACCGGTACCGAGACATACCAGGTAGACCTCTCCAACAATGGCGTAAACTTTACGACGGTAGGAACAGCGGTAGCAGCAAAAAAGCCGGCAAGTAGCAATAATTATAGCACCCGCATACCCAATACAGTAAAGCCGGGCGCAGCATTTGCAAGGCTTCAGAGCAAAGACAAGAGCGGTAATATTCAATACAGCAATATTATAAGGTTAAGCCGGCAGGCAGAACAACCGTCTTCAGTTTATCCGGTAGTTTTTCTAAGCCAGGTAACACTTACGGTATACACAGCTACGGCAACTAAAGCCATGCTGGCATTGGCCGGTATGGATGGAGCCATACATTTTAAACAAACGCTGATGCTACGTGCCGGCAGCAATGCGATGCCCATACAGCTTCCACAAAGGTTAAGCCCCGGTGTTTACCGTTTGTATTACTGGGGAGAGAATGGAGTAGTTTACCATCACGAACTTTTAAAACAATAGTGCTGGCACCCCTACAAAAAATCTGGTGGCAATTTTTCAAACAATCAATTTTTGTCTCACGAGCCTACAACCTTTTACAAATTATCTTTACTAATCTTCTTTTGCATTCATGCAAAAGAACAGGTGCAGGCTACCAAATATTGACATGAACCCTGAAAATCGTTGGCCTTTAAAGAATGCTTTTTTAGGTTTGGGTTACCAACTTTTCAACATTGCCCAACGTTCTCTTCTGAGCCCCCCTCCACCGCCGGCTTCTTCATTTGCTTCTGCATAAATGTGAAACTAATGACTACTGCTTATTTGCAATAGCGCAAACCCGGCCCATTATTTTTAAACTGCTGGTACCTCAATTAGTGAGGCTGTAATTATTTTTCATTTATCTTCCCTGTATGAAGAAGAAGATTTACAGTTGGTGGCTTTTATGCTTCACCACGGGCTACCTGTTCGCCCAAAGCAATCAATATATTTTGCTAAAACCAGATCGTGTTTTTGACGGCGTAAATATGCATACTGGCTGGTTAGTACTGGTACACAGCGATACCATCGTGGCGGCAGGTCCGATGCAATTTAAACTGCCTGCCGGTACTAAAATAATGGAGCTGAAAAATGCAACCCTATTACCAGGGCTGATTGAAGGTCATTCGCACCTGCTCTTGCACCCCTACAATGAAACTGCCTGGGACGACCAGGTGCTGAAAGAAAGCCGTGCCGAAAGAACCGCACGTGCAGTAAATCATGCTAAAGCCACGCTGATGGCTGGATTCACTACGGTGAGAGATCTGGGTACAGAGGGTGCAATGTATGACGACGCCGGGCTCAAAGCAGCCATTGAAAAGGGCGTAATACCGGGACCCCGTATGATCATTGCCACAAGGGCAATTGTGGCCGCCGGCACATATGGGCCAAAAACTGACAATGCAGATGTTGATTTTATTGTGGGGGCCGAAGAGGTAAGCGGCATGGAAAGTATTGCTAAAGCAGTACGCACACAAATTGGCAAAGGCGCTGATCTTATAAAACTCTATGCCGACTATCGCTATGGCGTAAACGAAGAAGCCGCACCCACCTTTACCGAGGCTGAAATAAAATTGATGGTGGATATTGCCGGCAGCAGCGGTAGAAAAACTGTGGCACATGCTGCCACACCTGAAGGTATGCGCAGGGCTATCATGGCAGGTGTAAGCACCATTGAACATGGAGACAATGGTACTGCAGAAACATTCAGGCTGATGAAGGAAAAAGGAGTAGCCCTGTGCCCCACCTTGGCAGCAGGCGATGCAGTTTCTCAATACCGGGGTTGGAAGAAAGGAATTGATGCAGAGCCCTACCGCATTCTCAACAAGCGTAAAACATTTAAGCTGGCGCTAGATGCTGGTGTTACCATTTGCATGGGCGGCGATGTAGGCGTGTATACACATGGCGACAACGCAAGAGAAATGGAAATGATGGTGGACTATGGTATGAAACCTCTGGAAGTATTGCGTTCGGCAACTTCCATAAATGCCAATGTTTTTGGTTATGGCAATACAATTGGCAGCATCAAAGCCGGTATGTTGGCAGACCTCATAGCGGTGGAAGGAGATCCATCTGAAAATATTAAAAATATCCGAAAAATTAAACTTGTCATCAAAGAGGGCTTAATCGTTAGGGAATAGAGTTGTAGCGCCTTTGCAAATGCATTTCACACAAAGAGTACAAAGAAATACAAAGTGGAAAAAAATTCCCCTTGAAAATTTAACGTTGTTTCTTCGTCTTCTTTGTTTCGTCGTGTGAGACCAAATTCATTTCACACAAAGGCAACGAAGAAATACAAAGGGGACAAAGTTTTCGATTGAGGATCCAGCATTGTTCCTCGTCCCTCTTTTTCGTTGTGTGACACCATAAACTCAACCATGAACCAGCATGCTTGCTTACTGATACGCTTCCGGCATTTTTCTTTCATGGGAAGCCTGTTCATAAGCATATCCCACTTTTAGCAACAAACCTTCCTGCCACGGCCGGGCAATAAATGTTATCCCTGCTGGTTCCCCATTGCTTCTGTAACCCATGGCTACCGTGAGACAAGGATAGTTTGCTGCAGCAGCGTTGCCTGCATGTCGGTTGTTTATTGATAAAATGATATCTAACTGGTGTTGCTGCATTTGTTTCTCAAAAAACTCAATCCCGTTTTTGCGAACGGTGGCTTTTAATTTTATTAGCCCGGCAGCACTCGTGCTGTCCTTTAAAATACCTGCAAAGCGGCCTTGCCCATAAGGTATGCTTCTTAAACTGTCCTTACGGTTGAAGATCATGATATCCTCTATAGATTTGTAAGAAAGATTTTTATTGCCATGGTTTTTTATATAGGCGGGCAAATCTGATTTCATATCTGCATCTAGTATGGTACCAAATCCATTGTTGGGAAATGGCTCTGTTTCTAATTCGATCATTACAGCACCAAGGCTCACCATGCTGGCTATTTGTTTTTTTAAAAGCGTGTCTGTTAGCAAACTTTTGAATACGCCAAAACGAATTCCTTTTAGGCTGCCTGTTTTTATTTGCTCCCAGTTAAAAGCATTCTGTGGATTGGCTTTGCTGGCTTCATCTGCACGATCTACACCAAGCATGGCGCTGAGCAGTATTGCATTATCTGTAACGTTCCTGGTCATGGGGCCGGGCGTATCAAATGTGCTGGAGATGGGCACAATACCGTTTCTGCTAAGCAAGCCTGTGGTTGGCTTTAGCCCAGCTAGTGAATGAGCACTGGAGGGCGAGAGAATAGAGCCTGATGTTTCTGTACCCACTGCTGCTGCTGCATAATTTGCAGCCATGGCCGAGCCACTGCCCGAGCTGGAACCACCAGTATCAAAAAGCCGCAGCCCATAAGGATTTAATGTTTGCCCGCCCATAGCGCTGTAGCCGTTGGGGCAATCGATGCAGAGGTAGTTTGCCCACTCACTCAGATTGGTTTTGCCAAGTATGATACCTCCCTTTGCTTTGATACGTTCTGTTATAAAAGCATCTGCAGTGGTATTGTTTGCAAAAGCGTTGGCACCTGCCGTGGTGATCATGCCCTGCATATTGATGTTGTCTTTTATTAAAATCGGGATGCCATAGAGTGCGTGATTGCTGGCTGATTTATTTCTATCTTTTTTACGGGCTTCACTAACAGCATTGGGATTGATGGAGATGATATTATTTAACGCAGTGCGCCTGTCATTTTCAAATAACACTATACGATAGAGATACCACTGTGTTAGTTTTTCATAACTTAAGGTGCCAGCTTTTATGTGCGCTTGCAGGGTAGGAATATCCTGGTTCAGCACGAGGGGTTTTATATGCTGATAATCTGCCTCGGTAAAATTGTAGAGTTGCGGTGCAACAACTTTCCAGAGGGCATTTTTATCAAGCAGTTTAGACTGTATTAATTTGTAACGAAGTCTCCTGTTATCCTGGGTAGCTTTTGCCACTTCCTCCGTTTCATCATACCGCTCCCACACGGGTACATTGATTGTTTTTTTCAAAGGAGAACAGGAGAACATCAATAGCAATCCAACAAAGAAAATATTTTTCATTTGCAACATTTATAGGTTTTAAAAATGGGTGTGTTGTTTGAGCGTAAATAATTATTTCCTGAAAATAATACAATTTCAGGGTTGTAAGTTTTCTTTGCTAAAATTCAACAAGATCAATGCTATTTTTTTTATAGACATCAACAATAAAGCCTGCGCAGTTCCAATACTAATCCCTAAGGCTGTGCTAAAAGTTAAACAGACTTCTATTTCAATACCTTCTATTAAAAATAATATCAATTGATGAGTAGGAGATAGGCCAGCAAAATGCTTTGCAGTAATACAACAAGATGGTATCGTTAAAATAGTGTTGAGGATAGTCTTTCAACGATAACGCCCTGGTTCTAGTAGAATGGAGCACTTGAAATAATTAATACCCTTGTATTTTTCCCCAAACAGAATTTTATCAGCTAACCTTTTGTTTAAACAACATTTCGATTTTAAATGTTATTAATGCATGCAAAAATTTTTTTGATACCATTCGCCGGTGGCGATTATGCGCCAGATTTCGGTTATTAGGGTTAACTTTACATTTGATTCATACATCAAAAACTTACACAATATGAAAGCAAAAAATTTATCAATAGCCTTGATTTTTATGATGGGCTGCTCCTTAGTTTTTCTTTCTTCTTGCGCCAAGAAGTTTGTAATGAACAATACAGGAATAGCACCTGCAGCAACAGGTACTGCAAAAATTAAAAGTAAAAAAGATAGGAATTATAATGTTGATGTAAGAGTCAATCATTTAGCCCCTTCTAAAAAATTAAATCCCTCAAGAAACACTTACGTAGTGTGGATGCAAACGGAGAGCAATGGTATTAAAAACATTGGGCAATTTCAAAGCGGCACCAGTCTTTTATCGAGCGCACTGAAAGGTTCGGTAAAAACAATTACTCCCTTTAAGCCAACTGGTTTTTTTATAACTGCCGAAGATGATGCAGCCATCAGCTATCCCGGTTCTATGGTCATTTTGAAATCGAATTGACTCATAACCATGCTGGGCAAAAGCATAACTTTCGAAAGGGTGTAGCGAATAAACTTGAGTTTCGTTTTTCCGCATTAGGGAGAAATTAATATTTCCCGGTATCATGTCGTCGGGTTCTGAATTTATTTATTCACATCCCTACGTTGCAATCAGGTTGAGGATTTACAAGCTGAGCCATGAGCGTCTTGGTAAATATTTTATTTGTTTGCCATAAAATGGTGAGCCGCTACCAACTGCTCTTTAATTAAAATTATAGAACCTTTTTAGAGCAAGCAAATGAAGCTTCAACATCATTTATAGTGCTGTAACAACTATGATAGCAGGCTTTAGAGCCGCACAGGCTGCCAGCTTTATTTGTAATTTTGTAACTTTAAGACATTCTCCCAAAAGAAGACCACTAAAAATAAGTTGAACACTAAAAATACTGTTATGCACTACGAAATTAGAAACATACTAGTACCAACTGACTTTTCAGAAACTGCCAACAACGCCCTTAGGGTGGCTGTGGCAATGGCTCACCGCCACAATGCAGTCTTACAACTGCTGCATATTATACCGCCAAAAATGTACGTTGACCCAGCGGGTATGCATGGCAGTTTTTCCGGTATTGAAAAAACGCTTTTAACAGATGCCAACATTAATCTTCAAAAGCATAAGACAGCCATTCAAAAAAGTTCGGGACTGCTGGTAAAAACCCATACGGAGATTGGAACAGTAGCTCACTGTGTGAGCACTTATGTACTTAACCACCAGCAAGACATTGTTGTGATGGGCACACATGGAATCAGCGGCTGGAGTGAATTTTTTCTTGGCTCCAATGCCATGTCCACTATTAAACAGTGCAGTTGCCCGGTGTTGACTATTCCGCCAACATTTACAAAAACAACTTTCGATTCAGTTTTATACCCCATCAGGAATGTGGAGGGCGTGCTGGAAAAATACGATTATATCAAACCAATCATTCAAAGAAATGATGCGAAAGTGCACTTGTTGGGCGTAGCCTATCAGCATGACGCATATGAAATATCTACTTTAACAAACAAGTTGCGGGCTGTGAGAGAAGTAATTCTCCACAACAATGAATACATTTCTTACGAAACACATCAATGTAAAAATATAGCAGAAAAAGTATTGGAAGTAGCTCATAAAAGAGCTGATGACATCATGATCATTAATGCCACATTAGACAAAAACTGGTTTAAGTTCTTTAGTGGAAGCTACACACAGCAAATAGTAAATCATTCAAAAATACCGGTGCTCTCTGTTAAGCCTGCATTAACGCCCGATTCGGAGCGGCAAAGGCAGGAGTACCTTTCCGCTGAAGCAAATCACTATGCACCCTTAACAATTCTGCCAAATTAAAATACCTTATGATCAGTAATATACAGATTTTAAATTTAGAAATTAGTCATTACAAGGAACTGCTGGAAGCCATGAAAGCAGCCTATGCAAACTGGACCGGGAGTTACTGGAGTGAGGCTGTGATAGAGAAGTTAATAGCTAAATTTCCGGCAGGACAGTTTGTAGTTATGGCAGATGAAAAAGTAGTTGGTTGTGCTTTATCCATCATTGTACAATATGATGACTACGGCGATAGCCATACCTACAAACAAATTACCGGCAATTATACCTTTTCTTCACACAATGAAAAAGGCGATGTGCTATATGGTATTGAAGTTTTTATCCGTCCAGAGTACAGGGGTCTGCGCCTTGGGCGCAGGCTGTATGATGCACGCAAAGAATTATGTGAGAAACTGAACTTGCAGGCCGTGGTATTTGGTGGTAGAATACCTAACTATCACACCTATGCGGGCCAACTCTCCAGCAAGGAATACATTCAAAAAGTAAAGCTTAAAGAGATTTACGATCCTGTTTTATCATTTCAGCTAAGCAACGACTTTCATGTAAAGAAAGTGTTGAAAAATTACATGCCTGAGGACAATGACAGCCAGGAATTTGCTACGTTATTGCAATGGGACAATGTGTACTATATTCCAGACTATGCCGATACCAACCGAATCAGGAAAAATGTGCGACTTGGTTTGGTACAGTGGAAAATGCGCTTGTATAATTCGTTGGAGGAGTTGTTTCAGCAGGCAGAATATTTTATAGACTCTATTTCAAATTATAAGGCAGATTTTGTGGTGTTTCCTGAATATTTTAACGGGCCGCTAATGGCTGAATTTAATGCCATGAGTGAGTCGGATGCCATGAGGGCCCTGGCCCAGTACACCCACGAGATTAGAAATAAATTTAGTGAGTTTGCCGTTAGTTACAACGTGAACATCATTGCTGGTAGCATGCCGTTGTACGAAGACAATGTGCTGAGGAATATTGGCTACGTGTGTCATAGAAACGGCAAAGTAGAAATGTATGAGAAGTTGCATGTAACACCGGATGAAGAAAAGTTTTGGGGATTAAAGGGTGGTAATGCACTCCAGACATTTGATACGGATTCCGGAAAAATTGGGGTATTGATTTGTTATGATGTGGAGTTTCCGGAATTGTCCAGGCTGCTGGCCGATGAGGGGATGCAGATACTGTTTGTACCTTATTTAACCGATACCCAAAATGCTTATTTAAGGGTACGGCTTTGTGCCCAAGCCAGGGCTGTAGAAAATGAATGTTTTGTGGCCATCACCGGTAGTGTTGGGAACCTGCCCAAGATTGAGAACCTCGATATTCAGTATTCACAGGCAGCTGTTTTTACCCCAAGCGATTTTGCTTTTCCATCTAATGCTATTAAAAGCGAAGCCACTACCAACACTGAAATGGTTTTGATTGCCGATGTAGATTTAAAATTACTAGACCAACTGCATGCATATGGCAGTGTAAGAAATTTAAAAGACCGCCGAAGAGATTTTTATGAGCTTAGAAAAAAGTGAAAGAGTAGCTTTGAGTAGATAAGCCTGGTGAGTGCTGTAGTAAAGTTTTGGACACACGTTTTTCATAACTGGCAAAGACTAGGGAACGATATATTTACTGTTGTTGATTTTTGAAAATTGTCTCCATTAAAATGGCACCACTTTCTAAAAAGATAAAAATCCCGTCCTGCATCAGAACGGGATTTTTTTGGTAGTGATATTATCTTAATAAAGAAAACTCAATGCTGTTTTATCATTAGCGTTGAAAGGACGGTTGCCACCGCTGCCAATACAAGCAAGCATCCAGCTACCTGCATCAGGGCCAGACGGTGTACCAGGAATAAGAATTGCTCCAACAGTAGAAGCACCTTCATTTGAAATAGCCCCGCCACAGCTATAGCTCCTGTCTGTGTAATCTGTATGGCGCATTCCGATGCAATGGCCTGCTTCGTGTGCTAAAATGGTAGCTAAGTAATTGATAAATGTAGTGCTGGTTCCTGTACCGATTGCCCTGGAATTTACCTGTACTGAATTAAAAGGATTGCCACCTGAAGGAAAACCTGCAGAGGCCAGGTATTGACCATTGGCGTTTGAAAAAGTAATATTGGCGCCGGAGCTCACTACAGAAAAAGTAAGTGTTAGATTTTCTGCATTGTACCTTCTGGCTACTTCTGCAAGAGCAGCAGCATATCCTGCCTTAGCGGCTAATTTTGAATCGAGCGCAAGTGAGATATTGCGGTTTTGATTTACCAGGTTGGTCGTTCTGTATTGCTCATTGTTTGCAATGCGCAACAAACTTCCGGTGGGTCTTTCTGCAAGAAAGTCTGGTGTGAGAATGATGTCGCCTTCCACCAAATATCCACCCTCAACCGCTTGAACGTTGGATGTTCCAAAGCCATGTGAAGCAATACTTGCGAGTGTAGATGCAGATATTTCTTCTTGCACTACTGAACCAGTATCTTTTTTACAACTTGTAAAAACGATGCTTCCAATAATTACGATGGCTAATAATTTTGATAATTTTTTCATGATCAGATTTTAGAATTTATTAAATGATGAAATCGTTTTCTGGAAGATAAACTACTTTCACGATTCAATAATTATTTATTTTTCCACGAGTAAATTTACCAGGGTCTTATACTTTCACGTTGTGTGTTAGTTCCAACAAATTTTAGTTATCGCTGGGGAATCAGAACTTCGCCCAAGGTCTTGACAAGCAATTTGTCATTTGTTTACTTATGTTATCTATAAAAAGGAATTATCACCTACAAATAAATATCTTTGATATCATGTTATTTAAAAGCAGTAGTCACGCTGTAAAAATCACTGCTCAGTTAATTGTAAGCCTGCTATTTTTTATATCCATAGTTTCAAAAGCACAGGTAAAAAAAGTGGCCGAAAAAGTTCCTTCGGGCTTTGTCACAACATTGAACTCCATACCGTCATCTGAAAAACGATTATTTAGGATAATGGTAGAAGGAACTGAACGCACTGCTCCATTACAACTGCAAAAGTTTAATCCCATTAAAATTGCAGCCTACGAAATGTTTTCATTTTACATGATCACCGCAACCAGCCGTGAACTTCTTGACACCGTGTTACCGATACCGGATGTACTTTTTGCAGAGGATGGAACCCGTATGGCAAAGGAGGAAAGCCAAATAAATAATCTTGACCTGGGCACCAATAACATTAATACGGTTCATGCCCTCTATCCTCAATGGAATGGAGATGGGTTGACAGTTTCTGTAAAAGAAAATTTATTTGATACCAATGATATTGATTTTACAGGCCGCTACATCCGTTCGCCATTATCGTCACCTGTAGTAAATGCTCATGCTACCATTATGGCAACGATGATAGCGGGTGCTGGTAATTCGTGGTACACTGGTAGGGGTGCTGCCTGGGCATCTAAAATAACTTCATCTGATTTCTCCAACCTTTTGCCAGATCCAAACAATGTGCTACAGCAAAATAACATCACCGTACAAAATCATTCTTATGGTGTTGGTATCGAAAACTTTTATGGCGGCGACGCTGTTGCATACGATGCCAGCCTCATTGCAAATCCCACATTACTAAATATTTTTTCTTCCGGCAACAGCGGTTTGCTTACTTCCTCGGGCAACTACGCTGGCATACCCGGCTATGCAAACCTTACTGGTAGTTTTAAAATGGCCAAGAATATTATAACGGTGGGTGCCACTGATTCCTTTAGTAAGGTTGCCATTCAGAGCTCTAAAGGCCCGGCTTACGACGGCAGGGTAAAGCCCGATATGGTTGCCTTCGGTATCGATGGAAGTTCAGGTTCGGCTGCGCTGGTTTCAGGTGTATCACTACTGTTGCAGCAACAATATAAAGCGCTACAAGGGAGCGTACCCGCCAATGCCTTAATAAAGGCAGTGCTACTGAACAGTGCCGACGATACGGGAAACAAAGAAGTAGATTTTTCAAGTGGCTTTGGCAGCCTCAATGCTTTGAACGCTATAAGAACAATAGCGGATGGCCGGTACAGAAATGGAACGATTACTAATAATGGCATCCAGCAATTCCCCCTGTCAATTCCTGCAGGAGTTAATAAAGTGAAAGTGACCCTTGTTTGGAATGATGCGGCAGCAAATGTAAATGCAACAAGCGCATTGATAAATGATCTCGATCTGGAATTGATCAATACTACAACCAACCAATTGTGGAGGCCTTGGGTTCTCAATTCATTCCCACATACCGATTCTTTAAACCAATTAGCTACAAGGAAAAGAGACAGTATCAACAATGTAGAGCAGGTTACGCTGGATAATCCTGTTTCCGGTACTTACCAGGTTTCCATAAAAGGAACCAGGATCACTTCCTCCTCGCAGGCTTTTTATATAGCCTATCAATTTGATTCTTCCCAAGTTTTTGAATGGCATTTTCCCACCCGCAAGGATCCTGTTTTTTCTGGCGATGTAAATACGCTTCGCTGGCATTCGTCTTACACAGCTGCCAGCGGTATATTGGATTATAGTATTGATAATGGCGCTACCTGGCAATTGATAGATGCTACTGCAGATCTTTCCAAAGGGTACTACAACTGGCAAACTCCGATGCTTACCAGTAATGCCCTGTTGAGAATAACAGCAGCAGGCCGGCAGTTTATATCTGATACTTTTTTAATAAGCAGCAGGCCGCAAACTGGTGTAGGGTTTAACTGCCCGGATTCCTTTCTCATTTATTGGAATAAACTTCCGGTTGTAAATAGTTACCGTGTATACCAGTTGGGCAGCCGATATATGGAACCGATACTGCAGACGACAGACACGCTTGCCGTATTAAAGAAGAATACGAATCCGTCTCTTTATTATGCAGTGGCTCCGCTTGTAGCGGGCAAAGAGGGTATTAGAAGTTATACATTTAATTATACTTTGCAGGGAGTTGATTGTTACATCAAATCTTTTTTGGCAGCGCTCGTTGATAACAGTGCGGAGCTTACGGTGGTATTGGGCACACGCTATAATATTGATAAAATTGTATTGGAAAAATTTGATGGAACTACTTTTAAATTACTGCAACAATTGGTAAACAACAGCAACCTCGCCATTAAATTGGTTGATAACAACCTTGTGAAAGGTCTCAATATTTATAGGATAAAAATAGAACTTACCGGGGGTGCTGTTGTGTATTCACTTTTAGAAAATGTATTTTATTTTAAAGAATCAGGGTATGTTATTTACCCAAATCCTGCAGCGCAGAATAGTGAAATCAATATTGCACAGCAAAACGTAGACCTTGCACTGATGCAGATTTTTAATGCCAGCGGTGTAAAAGTTTATGAAAAGCAACTAGATGACAGGATCAATAAAATTGCTTCGGGTATATTGAGCAAAGGCTTTTACATTCTTCGAATTACAACCATTGACAAACAAATTGAAACCATGAAATTGGTGGTATATTAATTTGCAGGTGAACATCCCCTTTAAAATTATCATAGTCTCCGTGCCCGGGGAGCATTCCGATAATGGGTATTTTACTGCATGTGAATTATTGAACGATTTTTTCTAAGCCTGCCGGGGCGTTTGTCTGCTATATGCATCGAAAGATAAAATTGTTTACCGGCCGTTTACCATCCCACATAGTCTGGTGGTTTTATGCCGTTCAATCTTAAATATACCATCAATTGTCCCCGGTGATGCGTTTGATGATCTTGCACAAGGTTGATGATTTGTAATTTATTCATGGGGCCGGCAAAAAATTTAACCGTATCCATTAATGATTGTGCAGGAAAGTCTTGCAAGGCATCAATGGCAAAGTCGTAGGCTTTTGCAACAACGGTAATAATTTCTTCCTTCGATGTTAGTTTACTTTCGGCGGCTGTTAGCGGATTTTTATTGTGGGTAAGATAGGAGGAGGTTAGCCAACATAAATTTTCTGAAATGTGCAGCAGTTGTCTGCCAAACAACATTTCCTCCGGGCTTGGTTTGTAATCATATTTATCGGTTGGCATAGAGCGGGCGACTTGCAGCGTATAGGCTTTTGCATTTTTCAATTTAGAAATATGTGCGTTCAAAAAGGCAGCTTCTAATGTTTGGGCCCTTATGGATAGTGATGCCAAAAGAAAAGAGCCAGCGGTAAGAAAAGTTTTCATTTTTTTTGTTTCTGTAAATATACCTTTTAAGGATTTAAAGCCAGGAGGAAGGTTTCAGCCGCTGGGTTTTTTCCTGTAGCTTTAGTCATACAATAATTGAAGTATTTCATGAACCTTGGCAAGACTGTTTATTGGGTAGCTACCATGATTTTCTGCGGCATTTTTCTTTTTTCTGCCAGCATGTATTTTACGCAATACAAAATGATCCGGGGATTTTTTGAATCATTGGGCTATCCTGCTTACCTCGTTTACCCGTTAGCCATTTTGAAAATCCTTGGTATAATAGCTATCATCACCAAAAAATCCCGGCTTTTAAAAGAGTGGGCCTATGCCGGCTTATTCTTTGATGCGACCCTGGCAGCCACTGCACATATACTTGCCAGGGATGGAGGGCAGTGGCTTGCATTAACAGCCATTGGGATGCTGGTAGTCTCCCGGATTTTTGAATCAACAATATCTATAAAATAAAACTCCTTTGCGATGACAGATAAATTGAATATTGCGATTGCCCAGCTTGCACCGGTTTGGCTTAATAAAAAACTTACTATTAAAAAAATTGAAGCTGCCATTAAAGAAGCTGAGTCTCAAAAAGCCCAATTGGTTTGTTTTGGTGAAACATTGCTGCCCGGTTATCCTTTCTGGCTGGAGCTTACAGGCGGTGCCCGGTTTAATGATGCCACACAAAAAGAAATCTTTGCGCATTATTTAAAAGAAGCGGTGAGCATTGAACAGGGTGATTTAAAATCTATTTGCGCCCTGGCGAAAAAATTGCAGATTGCCATCTATATCGGCTGTGCAGAAAGGGCTTCAGACAGGGCCGGGCACAGCATCTACTGCAGTCTTGTTTATATTAATACAAACGGTGAAATACATTCAATTCACCGCAAACTAATGCCTACTTACGAGGAGCGCCTGGCGTGGTCCATTGGAGATGGTAATGGTTTGCAGGTGCACGCACTCAACAATTTTACCGTAGGTGGTTTAAATTGCTGGGAAAATTGGATGCCGCTTGCACGTACTGCGCTGTATGCCCAAGGCGAAAATTTGCATGTAGCTGTTTGGCCAGGCAATCTTCGAAATACACAGGATCTAACACGGCATATTGCTTTGGAAAACAGAATGTATGTTTTATCTGCCTGTGGGATTATGCGTACACAAGATATTCCAGTTACGGTACCTCACCACGAACTGATAAGGAAACAGGCCCCTAACATTTTAAGTAATGGGGGTTCCTGTATTGCTGCGCCTGATGGCAGTTGGGTGATTGAACCCATCACCGAAAAAGAAATTGTAGTAACTGCCAGTATTGATTTAAATGAAGTAAGAAAAGAGCGCCAAAACTTTGATCCTTCTGGACATTATGCAAGGCCCGATGTATTTGAATTAACGGTAAACAGAAAGCGTCAAAAACTGGTTCGATTTACTTCAGAGTAATCGTGACGAACCGATATTGGCTTATTGGTCATAACAAGGTGGCATTGCCTGCACTAGGGGAACAAGGGGAGTGAAAATTTGTTTTTGGTGGGTATAATATTGTACAATCGAATCGACTTTTATAAATATGAAGACTGGTTTATTTTTTTATAATATCTGTGATTTTTATTGCCATTGAATTTGCAGCAATAATAGCTCCCTCCATGTAGCCGCCAAATTGCTTACTGGTTTCTGTGCCGGCAAAAAAGAGTTTATTCCTCATATAACCTTCTTCAAACAAAGGATGTCCATTGTTGGCATGTGGAGGTAGAAATTGTTCGCTCTCTGTCTGAATGTAAGGATCGTTCCAAATTTTATCGTTGTAGCTGATATAGTCTGGTGCTTCGTCGCCAAAATAATGTTTCAATTGCGTGATAACTTTTTCTCTTCGTTCTTCAAATGCGTAATGGTTGGCAGATCCATTTAAAAAACCTTTGATAGCAAATTTTGTTTTTTCAAAATTAGTATGATCGTAAATTTCTGTTGCCAATCCAGACTGGCTGAATACGCTTCCCGAAAAGCCCTTGTCTTTCCAAAATGCTTTTTTATATTCAACAGAAAATTTTGCCGATCCACCCATCCATGTTTGTGTTTGCCGCATAACCTGTCGTACATTTTGCGGTAACGTTGGAGAAAATAGGATTGTATCAACGAGCAGTTTAGGCGGAAGCGCTAAGATCACCAGCTTACAGAAAAAATTATTTTCTAAGGCATCTGTAATTCTAATGTGGTCGCCCTCATCTGTTATTTGTGTTACCTGGGTATTCAATGCCACATCTTCGTTGCCAATGCGATTCATCAATGCGGCGATAATACTGTATGTGCCAGCTTTTATCCTGAATGCAGACTGGCTGTTGGCAGGTACAAAATATTGCTGCGGTGGTTCAAAAGACATTGTTTCAAACAAAGCAACGCCTTCGGTGTGTTGTTCGAAATGCCCAATATTAAGTTCTGCTAAAAGTGCTAGTAGATTGCTATGCTCTACACTAAACCAGGTAGCACCCATTTCCATGGGCGTATTTTGGTTGCCATACCTTGTTTCTATACGACCACCCAGGCGACCCTGGGCTTCCAAAACTTTTATTCCAATGCCTTGTTTTTTTAGCTGATGGGCAATAGTCATTCCACTCAACCCTCCACCAATAATAATCACATCCTGCATATTGTGTTTTAACTATCACTAATCTATTCAACAATGCGAATAGCATTGCTGCCCGTATCTGGTACCTTCTTATTTTTGATGTAGCAATAGGGTAGAATTACAACGCTACACAATTGTTTTACCCATCAACATTATCTTCAAGACTAATTGCAATTGCCATCTAAATCGCAAACGCCTTCGCCTTTTTCTACTATCAATGCCGTTTGATCTTCTTCCCAAACTTTTTGGAGTACCTGTGCAAACGTTTCAGAAGGTTGCGCACCACTCACCGCATACTTACGATTAAAAACATAAAATGGAACACCCTGCACGCCGAGTTCGGCTGCTTCCTGCTGGTCTTGCAACACTTCTGATGCGTAAAGGTTTTCTTCCAATACTTTGCGGGCATGGATGTCATCCAAGCCTATCTCTTGGGCAAGGCGCACCAATTCGTTTACATCAGCAGTGTCTATGCCCTCGGTGTAATAGGCTTTAAAAATTCTTTCTTTCAAGTCATTTTGAAGGCCTTCTTTTTTTGCCCAATGTAATAAGCGATGTGCGTTCATTGTATTATTGATGATGCCATTGTCGAAGTCATATTTTAAACCAACTTCAGCCGCAGCAGTAGTCATACTGTCGTTCATCCGCTTACCATCTGCTGCCGTTCCGCCTTTTCTTTTGCCCAAATATTCATGTACATTCAAACCTTCTTTATTGTCCATCTCCGGATCTAATTGAAAACTTTTCCATTCGATTTCCACCTTATCTTTTCCGGAAAAATCTGCCAATGCTGTTTCAAATTTGCGTTTGCCAATGTAACAGAAAGGGCAAACGATATCGCTCCATATTTCTACTTTCATAAAGTTTTTTGTTTGATCGTATAAAATTAATTTCTAAAAATAGCTGGTACTTTACTCAACTACTGTTACGGGCTGGTTGCATACAACGATGCTTCTTTTACAAATACTCTGCGGTTTAGTTTCAGTTTAGCCCAGATGCTTTTGGATAGTTTCTACAAAAGTGCTTACGGTAAAAGGCTTTTCTATAAAGCCGTCTGCATTTACTTTTTTGCAGATGTCTTTGATATCCGCATTGGCCGAAAATATGATAACAGGTATTTGTCGGGTACTTTCATATTGCTTTAAAATTTCAATCGCTTTTTCCCCACCAATTTCGGGTATCCATAAATCCATAAGAATTAAATTAGGGCTGAATGCTTGAATATCGGTAAGAATGTTTTCGCACCTTGATAAAGTCTCTACAACAAAATCATGCCTTGACAAAATGGCTTTACATAAAAGTAAAATTTCTTCATCATCATCGTAAATAAGGATTTTATTTTTCATAGAAACAAAACTAAGTAGATAAAGAACTTTTTGTTTAATGAGTTAATAGTGGAATGGTAAAGTAAAAAGTGCTTCCCTTACCAGGTTCGCTCTCCACCCATATTTTGCCTTCGTGTCTCTGTATAATATTGCTGGATATATACAACCCGATACCCAATCCCTTAAAATGAACTGCATGTTCCTGCACCCGATAATACCTGCTAAAAACTTTATCTAAATGCTGACTTGCCATGCCCACTCCAAAATCCTGCACAGATACCTGAATGGTTCCCTCTTTTTCTTCCACATTAATGAATACTTTCTCCCCACTGGGCGAATATTTAATGGCATTGGTTAAGAGATTGATCATCACCTGTTGCAGCCTTTCTTTATCGCCTTTTATTTGCTGTACAATATTGCCGGTTTTTTGGAGGCTATGATCTTTAGCGCTAACCTGAATGTTTTCAATAGCTTCATCTACCATTTCGTTGAAATTAAAAATGGATAGATTGTAGTCTAGTTTTCCGTTTTGTATTTTACTCACATCCAATAATTCTGTAACCAAACTGTTCAGTCTGTTTACCGCCCCCGTAGCTTTATTGGCGTATAAAAATGCAGTTTGATTTTCTTCTAAGATCATTAGCAATAGTTCGAGATAACCTTTAGCACTGGTTAAAGGCGTTTTCATTTCATGGCTTGCAATGCTTATAAAATCATCTTTCTGTTCTTCTTTTTCTTTTTGATCATGAATATCTGTATTGGTCCCTATCCAACGCTCAATATTTCCGTAGGTATCTTTTACGGGATAGCCACGGGTGAGAAACCAACGGTATTCTCCGTCAGCACTGCGAAGCCTGCATGTTAGCTCAAAGGGTTCATCTTTTTTCCATGCATCTTTTAAAAATTCACTAACCTGTTCAACTTTATCGGGATGATGCACTTTTTGCCATCCCGTACCTTCCATTTCATTAAGTGTAGTGCCCGTATAATCGTACCATTGCTGGTTATAAAAATAAATCCAGCCGTCTACATTGGCAATCCAGGCAAGATTTTGAATCTTGTCGGCAAAAATTCTAAATTGCTTTTCACTTTCTGTAATTTTTTCCTGAGCTTGTTTCTGTTCTGTCATGTCAATACTAATGCCGGTGAGCGTTTCTGCCTCTCCATTGTCATTGTAATAGTATCTTCCTACAGAACGTATGGAGCGCATAAGATGATCGTCCACTTTATGTATTCTATATTCTACATCATAAACGCTACGATTAATCCTAGATTCTTCAATTTTTTGGAAAGCCACTACTTTATCCTCCGGAACAATCGCTTTATGCCAGTGGTCGTAATTCAAGTCTTCAAAATGTTCATTATATCCCCACATTAGTTTGTGTGTGTCAGACCAGTCCAGTTTTGATGAAGCAACATCTAAAGACCAAACACCAATGTTGGCTGAATCAGTTGCCAATTTTAATTGACTTGCTAACTTTTTTTGTTCTGCTTCGTTTTGCTCGATTTGTTTTTTTGCCTGCACGTAATCGGTAACCTCTGTGCCAATAACTGTTACGCCTGTTATCGTATTATCCACTTCGGTATAGGGCTGAATAACAACACTGAAAAAACGCTCTTCGGGAATTCCGTTGTTTATGAGGAAAGCCCTGTTTTCGTGGAATGTGTGAGGGATGCCTGTTGTAAAAACATCGTTTAATTGCTTCGGGAATCCTTGTGCTGCCAACTCTGGCATCACTTCAAATAAGGGCTTGCCTACGATATCCTGTGTTTTCCCCCAAATTTTAAGGAGCGGCTCGTTCACTAAGGCAACGATCATGTCGGATCCTTTCAAAATGCCAATTGACATGATGGATTGCGAAAGTATATTACTGATACGTTTTTCGCTTTCTTCAATTTGTTTTTTTGCCCGCACCTGTTCGGTTACTTCAGTAGCCAGTATGGTAATGCCGGAAATGCTGTTATCTACATCTCTGTAAGGTTGGTAAAGTAGATTAAAAAAGTACTCTTCCATTTTTCCATTGCGATTGAGCATACAAGAGATTT
This sequence comes from Ferruginibacter sp., assembly GCA_046597635.1. GTDB lineage: Bacteria > Bacteroidota > Bacteroidia > Chitinophagales > Chitinophagaceae > Ferruginibacter. Next base: position 25,595 of record JBKJKD010000297.1, read on the forward strand.
CACTGTTTACAAAAGGAACTCCTGTAGTGTACACATCATTCAGCAATTGAGGAAAGACCTGGTCTTTTATTTCGGGTAACACCTCTACCAGCGGCTTGCCAAATACATCCGGTCCTTTTCCCCATATAGCAATAATGGATTCATTTGCAAAAGTAACCGTCATTTCTGGCCCTTTTAATATGGCAATGGCCATTATAGACTGCGACAGTATATTGCTGAAACGCTTTTCACTAGCCTCCATGAGTTTACGTGAGGATACCTGTTCTGTAACGTCATACGCAAAAACTAAAATGCCTTCTGTTTCTCCTACGTCATTTTTAAATGCCTGGTAGGTGAAATTCAGGTGAAGCTGCTCGAGGTTCCCATTACCCTTATTCACGCTAATCGGCATTTCTTTTCCGATAAAAGCTTCCCCGGTTTTGTATACTTTATCGAGCAGCTCCATAAATCCTTGTCCTGCTATTTCGGGCAAACCCTCAAGCAGGGTTTTTCCCGTAGGATTCCGGCCGCCAATAAGCTCTATATAAACAGGGTTCACAAATTCAAACACATGCTCCCGTCCTTTGAGGATAGCAAGTGCTGCTGGCGCCTGTATAAAAAAATCGTGTAGGGACTTGCGCTCTACTTCCAGTCTTTTCTCGCTTGCTTCTATTTTACTCCTATCATTTGCTTGTATGGTTATATCCTGAAGTGTACCGTTAAAACGGTAGGCATTTTCATCATCACCAAACCATGCTCTTCCTTTTGCCCTCACCACTTTTTCTTCTTTTGTTACCGGGTTTACAATACTGAATTCAATATCGTAAAGCCCGCCCGATTGGTATTGTAGCGCTTTTTCTATGGCAGTTACCACACGTGCCCTGTCTTTTTCTACAATTACATCTGTAGCCAAAAGCAGGTCAACTTCCATTTCATGGGGCAGGCCAAACCATTGTTTAAGCCGGTTATTGGCAATAAATTTATTGGTGACTGGGTTTAAATCAAATGTGCCTAATTCTGTAGCTTCTATGGCAAACGCTAACTGATCGTTGGTTTCTAATAAATTTTTAAGATTGCTGACTTTCTCCGTAGTTTCAATAAGCGTCAAAAACACACCTGCCGTTAAATCGAGCTCGTCTTTAACAGCGCTAAAGCTGAAACTCCAATAAGCATCTTTCATGCCTCCTTCCCGATAGATGGGAATCAACTGATCTTCGCTCCAGGTGGCTTCATCGTTGTTAAATACCTGGTCGATGAAAGGTTTTAGCATGTGCCATGTTTCCTTCCAGGCTTCTTCGCCTTTCATCCCCAATATTAACGGGTGCTTTCCATCGTTACCCAGGCTGAAGCGGTAGGCATCGTTGTAAAAACACAACAGCTGCGGCCCCCAATACAAGAACATGGGGAATTTGGAGTTAAGTAAAATGCTAAGGGTAGTGCGTAGGCTTTGTGGCCATTTATCTGCCGGGCCAAGTGGAGAAGATTCCCAGTTGTGTGTTCGGATTAAAGCACCCATTTCGCCACCGCCGGAAAGAAACTTCAAAGATGTCGTCATTAAATTTTGTTTAGTAACCGTATCACAAAAATCATGACACATAATCAGTGTTTGCGGAGAAACTATCGACCACTTTTCAAATATACGCACAATTCAGTACAGCCAACTGTTGCGTTGAAGTTGAAAAAAACTTAAAGTGGATTTGCCGTAAGAACCTCCCGTCATACATAGAACAGTCTTCAATCTTTTATAAAACCAAGCTTTATATCATCGTAAATCGGTTTTTTTACCTGCTCCCGCAGTTTCACAAAAGTTTGATAGGGCCCCTTGGCTACAAACATATTTACCAGCCAGGCGGGTAATAGGCCACCGGGGTCTACCTGCATGGTATATTCAACCTTCACCATGCCATCTGCCAGCGGGGTAATCAACCAGTGGGCTGCCGATTCCTGGATGCGCACAATACTTTTTTTGCCGGGAATATAAGCAGGTTTATTCTCGGCAACAACGGTAAGGGCCTTTGTAACTGGATTTTGGGTAATGGCGATGCGTATAATAAAATCACGGTTGCTGGCTGGCCATGGCAGGCTCACTTCAGAATAGTAATACAATTCTGAAGGCGTAGTTTGTTTGAGCAGGCTGCATACCTTGGTGGCGTATACCCAGTCTTTGGTATTTTTTACATCCAGCAAAACCGCCGCCAGCCGGCTAAGCGACGTTTCAATGTTACACACCGTTTTAAGTGCTTTAAAGGGACTGCTGCTTACATTTTGAGTATACACCTGTATACCGTCTTTATCGGAATGCAGCTTCCAGGCGGACTGGCCGGAACCCGGCAACGAAAACAAAAGAAAACATAAAAACGCAGTAAAAGAAATCCTGAATGTCATAGTGGGAGATTGTAACAATGCGGTAAAGTTCGGCATATTTTACGGGTTCGGGCGTTTTGTATTTAGAATGGAGAAACAGCTTTTTTTACTGCTTGCTCTGTCAAGTTTGTTGCCTTTCTTGCAACTTGATGGTGCAGGCCACTCCCTCCAACTTTTAGCTGTCGGCGATACAGATTAACAAAAACCTTTTCCACTTTTTTGTAAGTAACATTAGCAGCCTGCGTATATCTACCTGAATGAATTGTTGAAATCAAACTTTTAAGAAATGAAAAAATTATGGAGTGCCACAATGCTGCTGACACTGTTGATGGCTGGTAGTAGCTTAGCAAACGCTCAGGCAGATGTGCGGAAGAAAGCATACAATGTGTCAAAATCGGCGGTTGCTATAGAAGGGTTTGATCCGGTTGCCTATTTTACTACGGGCAAGGCCGTTAAAGGCAGCAAAGATCTTGCAGTGTCAGACCAGGGAATTGTCTATTATTTTTCTACGACCCAAAATAAGGAACTCTTTAAGGCCAATGCGGCAAAGTATGAGCCCCAGTATGGAGGTTGGTGTGCCTATGCAATGGGTGCCACCGGCGAAAAAGTGGAAGTAGACCCGGAGACTTTCAAAATTAAAGACGGCAAGTTGTTTTTATTCTATCACTCCTGGACCAATAATACGCTTACCAAATGGAACAAAGATGAACCTGGGCTCAAATCAAAAGCAGATATGAGCTGGGCAAAATTTTATCATTAAAATCATCAACAAATAAATAAAAAATGAAAAAGATATTATTAAGTGTAGTTGTTGTGCTTTGTGTTGCACTCACTGCGGCGGCACAGCAATCTGAGGTATTTGTTACAAAAGGTATGGCCATAAAAGGTTATGATCCCGTAGCATTTTTTACAGAAAGTAAAGCAGTAAAAGGAAGTGAAGCACTGGCCTACAAATGGAAAGATGCAAGCTGGTTATTTTCTACAGCTGGTAATTTAGATGCTTTTAAAGAGCGCCCGGAAAAATATGCACCACAGTATGGTGGCTACTGTGCCTATGGAACGGCAGGAAATCACAAAGCACCCACAGAAACCGACACATGGACGGTAGTAAACGATAAGCTGTATTTTAACTACAATGCTAATGTAAAAAAGGAATGGATGAAGCAACAGGATGCGCTGATTGAAAAAGCAGATGCGAATTGGGTTTCGCTTAAAGACAAAGAATAGGTGTTTAGGGGTAGGAGCAAGGTATTCAGATGAAGAATCATCAAATGTGCTTAACCATGCCAAAAGGTATGGTTAAGCTGTTTGTTTAAATCAAGTTTGCCATGAAAAAGATATTATTAACAACAGCTTCAGCGATAGTAATGGTTTTATTTTTATTTGGAATAAATACATTCCATAAAAATGACGACAGTAATAAGCGAACAATTACTTCTAAAAGTCTGGTAACAAAACCTGAAGCTGAGGGTTTTGTTTTTGTAGAGTTGTTTACTTCTGAAGGTTGCTCCAGTTGCCCGCCGGCAGATGAATTGGTAAACAAACTGGCAAAAGAAAACAGGCAAAACGTTTTTATGCTTTCTTATCATGTAGACTATTGGAATCGGCTGGGTTGGAAGGATAAATTTAGCAAGGCTGAATTTAGCAACAGGCAGCGGCAGTATGCTGCGTACTTTAATAAAGAGGGTGTGTACACGCCGCAAATTGTGGTAAATGGAACAACTGAATTTGTTGGGTCTGATGAAAAGAAACTGTATGCTTCTATTAATGATGTGGTGGGCGCTGCACACACATCGCCCATATACATTACAGCCACTGCAACCCAGGATCAAATTGTGGTGAGCTACAAGATCAATCAAAGTGAAAGAGCTAGTCTTTATGTAGCCTTGGTGCTTTTGTCAGGTTCTACCCAGGTGGGGAATGGGGAAAATGAAGGGCGCCTGTTACGACACACCAACATTGTTACTGATCTTAAATCAATAGCTGCAGGTACACAGAAGAAAGAGATAGCATTTAAAACACCGGCAGCCAAAAACTTTCTTGCTGCCGGTTATAAAGTGGTTGCCTTTTTACAACATGATGATGGGAGAATAATAGCAGCCACCGATTGTGCTATCAAGGATGCATCATTTTAAGAAAAGCATTTTGTTTGGGCGAATCAACCTTGGTTACTTCACTGCTATAACCTCTACCTTTTCTATCACTGGCGCAACAGCTAATAATTCTGCAGCATTTGCCATTAGGGCTTCTGCCACTTTTCCACTAAGATGGGCATCTCTGCCGGTTTCATCGTCGAAAGAATCAAAAATACCATAGCTGCCATCTGCAAATTTTAAGGCATACCATGTTTGAGTAAGTGGTTCTTCGGCTACAAGGCCAACACCGCTTTTCAAAAATTCTTCTACTGCTGTTTCTTTTCCTGGTTTTGGTACAAGTTTTACCAATAATGATTTTGTTACCATAATAATTGTTTGATTTTTATTTAATAAGCTAAAGCCAATGTGGTTTAACTACGGGAAAATCGCCGCAAGGGTTTCCTTCATAAATTCTTTCAGCACGATGCACAGCTTACAAAATGTTTGTGCCGGTTTTTTGTATTCCGGAGACATGTTTCTCAGTGGTGCATGTCTTTACAAAACGAAGTTCCCACTGTCTACAACAGTCGGAGCTTCGTTTTAGTTTGATCTCGACAAAAAATGCGCTGGCTGGAATTTTAAAGCCTCTCAAAATCTTTGGTAGTTCCCACTTTCGCTGCCTGCACATTTACCACCGTGCCTGCTGCATTGGTAACAAAAGCTACCAGCCTGGTATTGGCTATATTCGAAATATTACCCGGTAAAGTGAGCGAATAGGTCTTTTCGTTGGACGCACCCGCACTGGCAATATCATCCCCGGTTAAAGAAGAAACAACGGCCCTCATCACCCCGTTGTATTCAAAGTTGGGTATGCTGCTAAGGCCGCCATAAAGATTTGAGGAATAATTGCTTTGGGTAAAAAATAATTTATCTTCTACCAGGTATACAGTGAGTTTTGCATTACCGCTCAGCGCTTGCGTATAGCCCACTTTTATAGCGGCTGTTAAATTATTACCCGAAACACTTGAAGTAATGGCTAGCCCTGCAGTGGAGGAGGCCTGAATTTGATTGACCACCTGGTTTACGTTTTGATATTGCGGACCGGTCCAGCTAATGGTACGGTTGATATTGCCGGTAGGTACGCCAACTACAGCTTGGCTTGCTGCGAGTGCATTTCCCTGAGTGGTTATATAGGGGTCTCCATTAAATAAATGTGTACTTACTACAATAGCTTTGTCAGTCTGTTGAAGTAATAAATCAACCCCATACAATATTCTTGGACAATTGCCACACCAGGTACCAGAATATTCTTCTACCAACACTTTGCTCACAAAAGCGCTACCGCTGTTAACCTGGGTTGCAGCAATGCTTACAATATTAGAATTGATGGTTCC
>JBKJKD010000076.1:0-38258 GCA_046597635.1 Ferruginibacter sp.
GCCGCAGAGTGAAACCGTTTGGCGCCAGGCCAACAAGTACAAGGTACCACGTGTAGGTTTTGTAAACAAAATGGATCGTGCAGGTGCCGATTTCTTAAATGTTGTAAAACAAATTAAAGAAATGCTGGGCGCTAAAGCAGTTCCTTTACAGTTACCAATTGGTGCAGAAGACAACTTCAAAGGAGTTGTTGATCTTGTAACAATGAAGGGTATGATTTGGGATGAAGCAGGACAAGGTATGACTTACAACGAAGTGCCTATTCCTGAAGATATGATTGAAGAGGTAAACGAGTGGAGGCAGCATTTGATTGAAGCCGTTGCTGATTATGATGAGAAACTATTGGAAAAATTCTTTGATGATCCTAATACGATCACTGAGACGGAGATTCATGAAGCGATCCGTAAAGCAACCATCGATATTTCTATCATTCCAATGATGTGTGGTTCATCTTTTAAAAACAAAGGTGTGCAAACTGCGTTGGATGCTATCGTACGTTATTTGCCAGGTCCAATGGATATTGAGGCCGTTAAAGGCGTTAACCCTGACACAGGCGAAGAACTGTTACGTCATTGCGATCCCAAAGAACCATTCAGTGCTTTGGCATTTAAGATCATGACCGATCCTTTCGTGGGTCGTTTGGCGTTCTTCCGGGCATACAGTGGTCGTTTAGATTCTGGCTCTTATGTTTTGAATACCCGTACAGGTAAGAATGAGCGTATCAGTCGTATCATGCAGATGCATGCAAACAAACAAAACCCGGTTGATTATATCGAAGCAGGTGATATTGGTGCAGCAGTAGGTTTTAAAGACATTAAAACAGGTGATACACTTTGCAACGAAGACAACCCGATTGTGTTAGAAGCAATGACTTTCCCTGAGCCCGTTATCTCTGTAGCAGTTGAGCCAAAAACTCAGGCTGACGTTGATAAAATGGGTATGGCCATTGCCAAGCTGGTAGAAGAAGATCCTACACTTCGTGTAAAAACGGATGAAGAAACAGGCCAGACCATCCTCAGTGGAATGGGTGAGTTGCATCTGGAGATCATCGTAGATCGTATGCGTCGGGAATTTAAAGTAGAAATCAACCAGGGTGCGCCACAGGTGGCTTATAAAGAGGCTTTCCATAACTCTATTGAGCATAGGGAAACCCTTAAGAAGCAAACAGGTGGTCGTGGTAAATTCGCCGATATCGTATTTGAGATCGGGCCAGCTGATGAAGAATTTTTGAAAGAAGGTAAATCAAACTTCCAGTTTGTAAACGGTTTGTTTGGTGGTTCAATTCCAAAAGAATTTGTTCCTGCCATCCAGAAAGGTTTTGAAACTGCTATGACCACAGGTGTCCTTGCAGGCTATCCAATGGAGAGCATGAAAGTGCGTGTATTTGATGGTAGCTTCCACCAGGTAGATAGTGATGCGATGAGCTTTGAACTTTGTGCTAAGCAAGGTTACCGTGAAGCTGGCCGCAAAGCAAAACCAGTTTTGTTGGAACCGATCATGAAAGTAGAAGTATTAACTCCCGACCAGTACATGGGCGATGTAACAGGTGATCTGAACCGTCGTCGTGGTATGTTGGAAGGTATGGATAGCAAACATGGCGTACAAGTTATCAAAGCCAAAGTGCCATTGAGCGAAATGTTTGGCTATGTAACGCAATTGCGTTCATTGTCTAGCGGCCGTGCCACTTCTACCATGGAGTTTAGTCATTACGCTCCCGCACCAAATAACATTGCAGAAGAAGTAATGGCAAAGGCAAAAGGTAAAGTGAAGATTGAAGAGTAATTTTTAATGTACAAAGTAAAAGGTACTATGTGCCGAGATAAAAAACCCCGTTCTGTAAAGAGCGGGGTTTTGTTTTGGAAAGATTTTTAAATCTGGCAAAGAAATTTGTATTTTGGCCAAAACTATTTTTCATGCAACAAATCCGACCCGAAGATTTAATCATCATCGACATAGAAACCGCCTCGGTCTCACCTTCTTTTGATGATCTACCCAATGAGTGGAAGGGCCTGTGGGCAGATAAGGTAAAGCACAGTTTGCCTGAAGGCGTGGAAGCCTCCGATTTTTACCAGCAGCGTGCAGGAGTGATGGCCGAGTTTGCAAAAATTGTCTGCATCAGCATGGCCTACTTTAGCAAGGAACAAAACCTGCGGATGCGTGTAAAGTCTTTTTTTGGTCACAACGAAACAAAGCTCTTGCAGCAGTTTGTAGCTACCATCAACAAAATAGAAAGCAACAACAATAAGTGGTGCTTCGCCGGCCACAACATTAAAGAATTTGATATTCCCTTCATCTGCCGCAGGCTAATCATTAATGGACTACCCGTGCCACGCTACCTTGATTTTCAAAACATGAAGCCCTGGGAGACAAACATTGTAGATACATTTCAATACTGGCGTTTTGGCGATTATAAAAATTATACTTCCTTAAAGTTGCTTGCAGCTGCGCTTGGCATTCCTTCTCCCAAAGATGATATAGATGGCAGCATGGTCGGAGAACTTTATTGGTCCGGCAACGACGAAGAAAGAGCTGCTAGTTTAAAACGCATTGCGGTATACTGCCAAAAGGATGTGATTACAACGGGCAATATTTTTCTAAAGTTTAAAAATATGCCGGTGGTTCATCCCGATGATATTGATATTGTAGAAGTGGATTTGATTGCATAAAAAAACTCCCCGGTGTCGGGGAGTTTTTAATAAAATTTACCTTCTAGTTACTGAATGATTATTTTATGGGTGCTGGTATTTCCTTCTTCCATCACTTTAATTACATATAGGCCTTTGGTGTATTTAGCTGTTTGCAACTGGTAAGTTTGGCTTGCAGTTCTGATATTGCTGATCACTTTCCCGTTGGCATCCGAAACTAAAATCTGAGATAGGCTGTTGTTGTTTTTACTCATGTAGATATTTACAAAACTACTTGCAGGATTTGGGGTAATTAATACAACATTTGTATTGCTGAATAATACACTTTTCGTTTCAGAGTTTGTAAACTTATTATCGGCATCCACCATTTTTAAACGATAGAAATTGACTCCTTTTTCTGGGTTGTTATCAACAAAATTATAATTGCGAGTAGCGTTACTGTTTCCGGTTGCTGCAACCGTTCCAATTGTGCTCCAGGCAAAGCCATTTTTAGATCTTTCCACTATAAACTGCCTGCTATTTATTTCCTCTGTGGTAGCCCAGGAAATCCTTGCAGTGTATCCAGACTTTTGGACAGCAAAGCCATTCAATTTTACAGGTAATACGCCCGCTTCGGGTGCAAAAGCAACACCACGGAAAGTGGTGTTTACGCCAGCAGTTGCCAAAGTAGTAACTGCCGAGGTACTGCCGGCATCTGTAACAGTTACTATTCTGCCATCGGTGGTAGTTGCATAAATAATGGGATCTGTACCAGCCCAATTGGTTGTAAGCCCACGAGCGCCCACAGTCAAACCCGTATTTAATGAATAGGCTAAACTCCAAGTACCTGCAGTTAGTGTCCACTTTTGGATTCCACCACCTGTTGCAATTGTTCTGTCGTCTGCAACATATATCACATCTGCAGTGGTAGGTTTTATGTTGAAGCAGTAAGAACTGCCTCCCGATGTTGGAAAGCCCGGTAACAAGGTAGTTGTTTGACCGTTTGTGGTTGGTAAACCTGTACCTACAGTACTAACACCCGTAAATGGAAAAGAGCCCGATGTTATATAAAGTTGTCCATCAAAAATATTTACCTGGCGAATATTGGTTGGGGCAGTACTTAGCTGAGTAGAAGTGGTACTTCCTAAAGTGGTATACCTTGTGCCACCGTTGCTTCCCGACACCCAAATGTCCGTTCCATTGGAGGATACCGCTGAACGTGCATTTCCTGCTGATGCAAAGTCAGTTAAAGCAGTAGTAGCATCAATAGATCCGTCTAGAGATATTCGTCCAACAACCCTGTTGGTAGCTGCCGAGGTGGTTGCTGCTACTGTCAGGGTTCCCACTGCAGCATCATAGCCTGCTACCATCAAAAATTGCTTATCTGCAGAGCGGGATAGCAAGCCTTCTGAGGTTGAAGTACCAGCTGCTGTAAGTCTTTTGTTGGCACCTGCTACCAGCACTGGTAAGGGTAGGCTTCTTACAAATACACCAGCTGGCGTATACTCATCGAAGAATGCTGCAGTGGCTGCCGACGTGAGTGCAGCTGCGCCATCACCAACTCTATAAACCACAAGGTTGCCGGCCGAAAAATTTTGTGCATTTGCAAATTTGAATGCAAATACAGCTAACAGGAGAATGGTAAAGTTTTTTTTCATACGATTTTTTTGCTTGTAAATAAAACGCAAAACTATCGTTTACATCAGCTCTAAAATTATATTGCCTAAATAGTTATACACCATAACAATTTCCTAACCTTAGAAATTCGCCTACACTGCTCGAATAATATTTAGGTCATTTTCTTATCAACTATCGGGTGACCGTCTCACACCCGTCTACGACTAGTAACTTCAAGCAATAGTGTGCCTGGCTAATCAACAACTTTAATCGGGAATCACCCCCGCTATGGCTGAAATATTGTTAATAATTAGTTTATTCTATTACACAATATCAGGCCCAAAATTTCTATACTTTTGCTGCCTAGAAAATTAAAAGTCAATACATTATGAAAAAAACTATACATGCTGCAGTGCTGCTGTTGTGCGTTTTATTTTCACTTCAAGGAAACTCACAAAGTTTCAATGGTCTATATGATTTTGCGTCTGTTACAAGTGCATCTGGGCGAACAGATCCTTCTCCAGTTCCAATCTTTGCTGGTTTGTCATTCAGTTCATTCACTGCTACGCCAAGCTTAAGTGCCAATTCTTCTGGCGGTGGGAGATTTAGTTTTAGCCTGTGGGATCTAGGCGCTACAAACGCTAGTAATACTTTCAGTGGAGCTATCAATCTTAATAAATATTACGAAGTTACTTTGACGCCGGAGACCAATTATACCCTGAATTTAGACTCACTAACCTTTACCTTACAGCGCTCTGGTACTGGCATCCGTCAATATTCAGTTCGCTCAAGCATTGATGGTTTTGCAAGTAATCTTTCTGCATCATTACAGCCAGCCAATGCCAATTTGCAGGTAGTGGGTTCAGGTATATTCCAGGTATCTGACGCTACAACCGCTGCTGAAAATGGTAGTAGAATTAATTTAACCGGTTTCACTAATATATCTGCGCCGGTTAGCTTTAGGTTTTACGGTTTTAATGCAGAAGGTACAGGGGGTACTTTTAGCGTAGATAATGTGAGACTATTTGGATCCTCGACCATATCTGCGACAGCGCCAAATATTACACTTTCTGCAACAGATGTAAGTTTTCCTGCAACCGCAATAGCTGGACCGGGTTCAGTGTTAACCTACACAATTACTGGCGATAATCTTACAGGCCCCGTTTCTCTAACAACATCTGCAGCAATCTATACATTGGCAAATAATGCCGGTGGTCCATTTTCAAATAATATTTCTATACCGGCCGGTGAACTTGCAAGCCCCAAGACAATATTTGTAAAATTTGTTCCCGCTATGACCGGCACATTTAAGGATACCATTTTACATTCGAGCCCGGGTGCAGGCAATAAAAAACTTGCTTTAAGCGGTGATGGGATTAACGCTGTAAATCTAGCTTTCAATTTTAATGCTTGTGTAAATGGCGGAGAGCCGGGTGATGGTTTCAGCAGCTATAGTGTACAAGGTGCACAGGTTTGGGCTTGTACAACATTTGGAAGAAATACAAGTAATGGGGTAAACATGAATGGTTTTTCTGGCGGGGCAGCGGAAAATGAAGATTGGTTGATTTCGCCATCTCTACAAATTTCCACCGTAAGTCTACCGGTGTTGAGGTTCTGGAGCCGTGGTGAATTTTCTGGTCCGGCTTTGGAGTTATTGGTCTCTACCAATTATACAGGATCGGGCGATCCGACGCTTGCTACATGGACAAAAGTAGATGCAAGTTTTCCGCCTTACAACGGTATATGGACACTTACTGATGGGATAGACCTTTCTTCATACAAAGCATTTCCTGAGGTATACATCGCTTTTAAATATAAAAGTTCTGCTGACGCTGGCGCAGCCCGATGGTCTATTGACGATGTAGACATCAGCAACAGGACTAATTTACTATCTGCAAATATTGACTTGATCAATTTTGGAGAAAAATCAGCGGGCACAAATACTGAAGCAAAACGAATAACCGTAAGAGCAATAGGGTATGGCGATGTTACTATTACTGCTCCTACTGGCTATCAGGTATCTCCGGACAGTACAAATTATTCAGGTTTTTTAACGCTCCCTGAGGCTACTGTTTCAAATCCCACCGACCTATTCATCCGTTTTTCTCCTACATCCAAACAATTAAAAATAGAAGGGCAATTGCGATTTACCGGTACAGGGTTAGATTCTATGAGAGTGCAATTGACTGGTACTTCTTATCCAAAATCAGAGACGTTTGATGCAGGCTGTTACAATCTTAGCTTTTTTGGTTCTAATCCCACCAACAATCCAACAGCAGCGAAAATAGCTTTACAGGTTGACAATATTGCTACCGTTTTTAATAGATTAAAATTGGATATTACCGGCGTGGAAGAAGTATCCAGCGATGCAGCAATGGATTCTCTGGTTTCAAAACTTGCCAATCATAAATACATTTTATCACCAAGATGGTCTTATTCATTTGATGCGCCTGATCCTAATTTTCCGGCTCAAAAAGTGGGGTTCGTGTACGACAGTTTAACATCGATTCTTGTAGACGCAAGAGCTATGTTCACAGGTTTGTACGACAGCGTAAGAAATGGTTATCCAGAAAAATTGCCCTCGTATCCTGGCGGAACACCGCAAAGCTTTTGGGCATCGGGTAGGCTCCCCTACATGGGTACGTTTGACATAAATGTAGACGGAGTTACAAAGAGAGTGAGGGTAGTGGTTATTCACGGAAAGTCTGCTTCTGACGTAGGCAGTTACAACAGGAGGGTATATGATGCGCAGGTTTTAAAAGATTCCCTTGATGCTTATTATTCCAATGACATTGTAATGATTGTTGGTGATTATAATGACAGGGTGTCTGGGTCTATCTACACAAGTTCTCCTAACTCACCATATAAACCTTTTGTGGATGGTGCGGGTTACAATGCGCTGACTTTTCCCCTAGATGAAGCAGGAAGAGTGAGTTTTATAGGAGGAACAGGGCTTATAGACCATGTAATAATTAGCAATGAACTGAGTTCAAATTATATACCTACTTCTACAGATATTGAGGATCCTAGAAGTTACATAAGCGGTTACAACGCCACAACAGCTTCTGATCATCTTCCGGTATTTGCAAGATTTAATTTTGCAGCTGCGCTGCCCGTAACACTTGTAAACCTTAATGCTTCTGCCAGAACAAATGCTGTGGCCGTTAACTGGCGCACCAGCGGTGAAATAAACGCTGATTATTTTAATGTGGAGAAATCAACGGATGCCATACACTTTAATTTCTTAGCCAGGGTAGATGCTTTGGGATCTTCTTCAGGAGCTAGTTACCAGGCAGTTGATTCCGTGCCGGTATCAGGCCGAAATTTTTACAGGCTTAGGCAATTTGACAATGATGGCAAGTCTGTCTATTCAGCAATAGTTTCGGTTGTATTTGGAGGCAGTAGTAAAAATGAAGTCACTCTTTTCCCCAATCCGGTAACCAGCTTTATCAATTTGTCTAGCAACAATTCTTCAGCATTTTATACTGCAAGATTTATGCGTGGCACAGGACAGTTAAGTTTTATTTTTAAAGGTTCCTTGTACCAGTTGAGTCAGCAACTAAACAAGCAGCTGAGTAACCTTCGGCCGGGTATGTACATTTTGCAACTAAATGATGGTGCTACAACCCAGAATCTGAAGTTCATCAAGAACTAATATCATGTTTATCTTTTTTAATAAATGCCCTCACTGGAGGGCATTTATTTTTCACAAAAATGGAGCATTGGGTGAAATTTAAATGCCTGACAGATTTTCCGTTATCACAAGTGGTATTGCTTTTGCAAAGCAATGAGAAGAAATTATAAAACATTATTCATATGCAAAAAGGAAACATCAGGGTACAAACGGAGAACATTTTCCCGATTATTAAGAAATTCTTATACAGTGAGCATGACATTTTTATCCGTGAACTTGTCAGTAATGCAGTAGATGCCACTCAAAAAATTAAAACACTTTCCTCTATTGGCGAAGCCAAAGGAGAATTGGGTGATTTGCGTATAGATGTGGTAATTGACAAAGAAAAGAAGACACTGACAATATCAGATAAGGGAGTGGGAATGACGGGTGAAGAGATTGATAAATACCTAAACCAGGTAGCTTTCAGTGGCGCCGAAGAATTCCTGGAAAAATACAAGGGCCAAAATGAAGCAAATATTATCGGCCATTTTGGATTGGGCTTTTACAGTTCTTTTATGGTGAGTGACAAGGTAGAAGTGTTTAGTAAGAGTTTTAGACAGGAAGCGCCAGCAGTGAGATGGGAGTGTGATGGTAGCCCGGAGTTTACACTGGAAGAAACTACCAAGCCCGAAAGAGGAACCTCAATTGTAATGCACCTAAACGCCGAAAGCCAGGAGTTTTTAGAGGAACATAAAGTACGGGAAACGCTTGAGAAATTCTGTAAGTTTTTGCCAGTACCTATTTATTTTAGTGTAGCAAATGAAGTGGCACCAGAGGTAAAAGAAGGTGAGGAGGCGATTGCTGAAAAATCAATTAATAACCCACATCCTGCCTGGATTAAAAAGCCATCTGAGCTTAGTAAAGAGGATTATGAAAACTTTTATAAAGAGTTGTATCCGTATAGCGAAACACCTTTGTTCTGGATTCACCTTAACGTAGACTATCCGTTTAACTTAACAGGGATTCTATACTTTCCTAAAATAAAGCAGAGCTACGAAATTCAAAAAAACAAAATACAGCTTTATAGTAACCAGGTATTTGTAACCGATGAAGTGAAAGATATTGTTCCTGAGTTTTTAATGCTGTTGCATGGCGTGATTGACAGTCCCGATATTCCGCTAAATGTGAGTCGCAGCTATTTACAGGGTGACCCCAATGTAAAAAAGATCAATGCGCACATCACTAAAAAAGTAGCAGATAAATTAGAAGAAATTTTTAATACTGATAGAAAAGCTTTCGAAGAAAAGTGGGAGAGTCTGGGCTTGTTTGTGAAGTATGGTATGATGACGGACGATAAGTTTTTGGATAAAGCCAATAAGTTTTTTGTGATGGAAGATAGCAATGGAAAATTCTTTACGCTCGAAGAATATAAAACTGCTACAGCCGCCAATCAAAAAAATAAAGATGGCAAACAGGTAATTCTTTACACCACTAATCCTGTGCAGCAGGATGCCTACATTCAGCAGGCCGTGGCTAAGGGTTATGCTGTTGTGAAAATGGAAACACTGGTAGATGCAGCTTTTATTAATAGCGTAGAAATGAAATGGTCTGATACCGTGTTTACTAGAGTAGATGCAGATATTACGGACAATCTTATTGACAAGACTGATAGTGCAGACAGCATTTTAAGCAAAGAAGATGCTGATAAATTAAAGGCATTGTTCGAGCAACCGCAGCAAGGTTTGCACATTAATGTAGAGGTAAAAGGTTTGAGCGCAGAGGCGCCACCGGTAACAGCTACCCGTCCTGAGCAAATGAGGAGGATGAAAGATATGGCTTCCGTAGGTGGAGGAATGGCTGCGTTTTATGCTCAAATGCCCGACGAAGTAAATCTCACCATCAATGGTAACCATCCAATTTTTGGTAGTATCCTCGCAGAGCAGGCAGCCGACAAGCAACAAAAGCTAGTAAAAAATCTGGGAGACCTGGCCTTGTTATCTCAAGGATTATTAACCGGAAAAAATCTTACTGAATTTATAAGCCGTAGTGTTGACCTTATGGAGAATAAAAACTAAAATTAATACTGATACAATCATTTAGCCCTGGCTTTCGCCGGGGCTTTTTGTAAATACCGCCGCCTCCAGGTATTGAAGTTTTTTTTGTTGATAAATTATCTTGTATCCCAGCTCAAGTAACAGGTGCTTTTGAAGTGGATTGAAATAAATGATGGTCATTTTTCTTGGATGTTCTTCAAGGCTTATTTCAATATTCTCCAATACGCCGCTCATGATAAGATCATCAAACGGATTGAACATAAATATGCAATCTACATCTTCAGCTATTTCAAAGTAAAAGGCATCGTTATTATAAATCTTAAAATTAAGATCTCTAAAAGTATGCTGTGTTATGAGGAGATTTTGATTTGCTGCTGCACAAAATTCTTTTGAAAAATCTATACCCGAAACTTTCTTTGCTCCCCAGTGCGCAGCCACGCAGAGCACTCTGCCCTTACCACAGCCGATATCAACGAGGTGTTTAAAATCGGATACGTTCGTTTTTGTAAATACATCTTCCAACAAATCGTAGCTGGCAGGCATGTAAACGTTGGAGTGGTCAATGTCTATGCCTTTTTTCTCCAAAGTTTTTAGTTCATCAGCGCCGGTAGTTTGAATGCCGTATTTTTTTTCTCCCTTTACTTCTCTGAAAATGATGTGCCTTGCTATGTCGAAACCCCAGTTAAGTGCCAGGTAGAAAAAATAATTTATGTAGGAGAAAATTTGCATGATTACTTGATATTGAAAAATAAAAAATGAGAAAAGTGTACCAGGAAGTTCAGAAGCTTAATCAGTTTCAACTTGCACCGGATGAGTGGATGTGGTTCTTATATCAATAACTTTCAACTGAAGCGATTTATTGCCATTCCACTCGTTTTCGTCAATGGTGAATACAATGTCTATCGGTTGTTTATTTTTTAGCAGTGAAAACTTTTCGGCCATATTAAAGCCAATACCTGTGATGGTAACGTTCTGCTGCTGCAATACAAAGCGCAAGTGAACTTCTTTTGCAACTTTAGAAAATCCAGTATCAGTTACTGCCTTTGCAATAAAAATCGGGCGCATATTTTCGGGTCCAAATGGTTCCATTTGGCAAATGATATTGTAAAAACTTTCAGTGATGTCCGCAAAATTAATTTCAGCATCGATTTTTATTTCGGGTACCAGCATGTGATCTTCTATTACCTCAGCAACCACTTCTTCAAACTTTATTCTAAACGCATTTACGTTCTCTGGAAGCATCGAAAGTCCGGCTGCCGCAAAATGTCCTCCATATGCCAAAAGGTATTCACGACATTGGTAAATGGCTTCGTATAGATTAAAGCCCGTCACACTTCTTGCACTTCCTGTAGCAATTCCATCATTGTATGTGAGTACAACGGTTGGTCGGTAGTAGTGTTCTATTAATCTGGAGGCAACGATGCCTACCACGCCTTTATGCCAATGTTCCTTGTAAACAACCGAAGACTTTTTATTTGCGGCATCAAGGTCAAGGCCAATCATTTCTAATGCTTCTTCCGTAATATTGCTGTCAGCCTCTTTTCTGTCAGTGTTGTGGGAGTGTAACATTTCCGCATATTCAAGTGCCTTGCTAAAATCTTTTTCAACAAACATTTGTACGGCTGTTTTTGCATCGTCCATTCTTCCCGCAGCATTCACCCGAGGTGCAATTGCAAATACAACATTGGTGATGTGAAGTTTTCCTTGCAGTCCCGAAAGTTGGATCAGCGCTTTAATTCCTGGAGAGGGATTGCTATTTATTTGTTCTAATCCAAAAAAAGCCAGGACTCTATTTTCTCCAGTCATTGGTACAATGTCGGCAGCTATTGCGGTTGCAGTAAGGTCAAGATATTTGAAAACGATTTCTTCCGGAAGATTGAGTGTTTCTGCCAGGGCAGATATTAATTTGAAGCCCACGCCGCAGCCGCAAAGTTCTTTATACGGATAATTGCAATCGCTTTGTTTTGGGTTGAGGATGGCTACCGCCTTTGGCAGGGCTTCACCGGGAAGATGATGATCGCAAACTATAAAATCAATGCCTAGGGAAGAGGCATAGCTAATCAATTCTACAGATTTGATACCACAATCTAGGCAAACAATTAGGCTAAAGCCGTTTGTCGCTGCATAGTCAATACCTATCTTGCTTATGCCATAGCCCTCCCTATAGCGATGGGGTATGTAAAACGCTGTGTTTTCTGCAGTGTAGATAGAGGTTAGAAACTGGTACATACATGCAACAGCCGTGGTTCCATCAACATCGTAGTCACCAAAAACTAATATTTTCTCATTTTTGCTAACCGCATTGATTATACGGTCAACGGCCAACTGCATATCTTTCATCAACCATGGGCTGTGCAACATTTCCAGGCTTGGCCTAAAATACGACCTGGCGGATTCAAAGTCAATCATGCCTCTTTGCGCCAGGATATCGCACAAAATTGGGGAGATCTTCAACTCCTCCCTCAAAAGATCGGATTGTTGTTTATCGTGGGGTAATATTGTCCAGCGTTTTTGCAACATCAGTATTTTCTATCTGTTGTAAATCTAACTAAGTCCTCCAGGGCCTTTCTAACTGGCGTATCGTTAAAAGAATTTAAAATGGTAAGCGCTTCATCTCGATAGGCAAGCATCTTCTGTTCTGCATATTCTATACCTCCGCTTTTTGAAACAAAGTCAATTACTTCTTGCACTTTTCGTGTGTCCTTGCTATTGTTTTTTATGGTATAAATTATTTGCTGTTTAGTTACTCTGTTTGCTTTGTTTAACGCATAAATAAGTGGGAGTGTAAGTTTTTTTTCTTTGATATCATTGCCGGTAGGTTTGCCAACATCGGCGGAACCATAGTCAAACAGATCATCTTTTATTTGGAAAGCTACCCCTACTTTTTCACCAAAGAGTTTCATTTTATTTGTGATATCCTTATCGCCTGTGGTGCTGTATGCGCCCACGCCACAGGCCGAGGAAAGTAACGAGGCAGTTTTGTTTTTTATGATTTCAAAATAGACATTCTCATCTAAGTTTAATTTTCTGGATTTCTCAATTTGCAGCAACTCTCCCTCACTCATTTGCCTCACAGCGTCTGATAAAATATGCAGATGCATGAAATCTTCGTTCGTTGTAGATAACAGCAAGCCTTTTGACAAGAGGTAGTCGCCCACCAAAACTGCTATTTTATTTTTCCAAATGGCATTGATAGAAAAGAAACCACGTCTCTCAAAGGACTCATCCACAACATCATCATGCACTAAAGTGGCTGTGTGCAGCAGTTCAACCAAGGCAGCAGCCCTGTAAGTTTTTTCATTAATTTCCCCATGAAGTTTTGCACTGAGAAACACAAACATGGGCCGCAACTGCTTGCCTTTTCTTTTTATGATATATTTCATAATGCTGTCTAGGAGAGCAGTATTACTTTTTACAGCATCAGAGAACTTAGACTCAAAAATTTTTAATTCAGGGCCTATAATATCGGTAACAAACTTCATAGCTTAAAAGAGGCAATTTAATGAACAGGAACCCCTTAAAAAATTAAATTATTACGTTACTAAAATGTTACGTGCAGCGTATGGTAAACCTATTGACTCATAATATAAGCAATTTACTTTGTATAGTTCGATGGGTACCCATAAATAATTGCTAAATAAATTTGTAATTTCATAAGGGTTTAAATACCTTTGTCCTTAATCAACTCGTATATTTAGAAATCTATTAATCATTAAGTTATGGTAAGCAAAAAGTACAAATTATTATTAACAGGATTCTTCATGGTCCTTGCGATGGGAGCATTCGCTCAATCTCAGAGTGGATACGACGTCTATGATTCGTCCGTAATTTCCTCTAAGAGCATGCCTCAGCAGAACGAATTTTGGAATAACTCATATAATTTTCCTGCAAAACCAAGGAATATGTGGGAGTTTGGAATTTCTGGCGGGGCCTTCAATGTAATTGGAGACGTAAGTACTAAATTTCCTACTTTGGGTTTTGCTGCACATATAAGAAAGGCATTTGGATATGTTTTCTCAATGAGAGTGCAATACTTAAATGGCACTGGAAAAGGAATGAACTGGAATGCCTCTGAAAATTTCGCTAAAAACTCGGCTTGGGATGATTATGCTTCTATCCAAAGAAACGGCGCTGGCGGTTTGGAGTCACGTTTTGGTCTTGGTGGCCAGGCATCTCAAACTCAAGACAGGGTGTTTTACAACTATAAAAACAAAACACAAGATCTGAGTTTACAAGGTATCGTTACCTTGAACAACATTCGCTTTCACAAACAGAAGTCAGGTTACGTTTTTTACCTCGGTGCTGGTGTAGGTGCTACTGCTTATGAAGTTATGGTAAATGCTCTTGATGCAAATGGCGCTTCTTATAGGTCGTTGTTTTCAGGAATACAAGGCGGTACTTACGAAAATAGAAAAGATATATTGAAGCAGTTGAAGGACAACATGGATGACACTTACGAAACTCCTGCACAAAAGCAGGGAACTCGTAGGGCAACTTTAGGTAATGATAAAACACTTAGGTTCTCTACAACGGCATTGGCAGGTGTAGCTTTCAAGTTAGGTAAGAGAATTAATCTTGCTTTAGAGAATCGTCATACTTTTATTAAGGATGATTTATTAGATGGTCAGGAATGGCAGGAGCAGGCAAGAGGCGATGCAGCTCTTACTGGTAACTGGGATTCCTACAACTACCTTTCTCTTGGTTTAAATTTCAATCTTGGATCCAAGGCTGTTGAGCCATTGTGGTGGTTAAATCCTTTGGACTATGCATACAGCGAATTGAACAATCCAAAGCATATGAAACTTCCAAAGCCAATTTTGGATGACACAGATGGCGATGGTGTTATTGATCAGCTGGATCGTGAACCCAATACTCCAGCTGGTACTCCGGTAGACACACATGGTGTAAGCTTGGATACTGATGGTGATGGTGTTCCGGATAGCAAAGACAAGCAATTGATTACTCCAACAGAGTGCCAGCCAGTGGATGCAGATGGTGTTGGTAAATGCCCAGAACCAGAATGTTGCAAAAACATGGGTACTGGTGTTGGGACCAACGTTTGCCCTACTGACTATCCTAGTGTAACTTTTACAGGAAATGGTACAGCGTTAAACAGCAATGCAAAAGCGATGCTTTCTACAGCCGCTGCTAAATTAAAAGCTAATCCTAACTGTACAATTACAGTAAATGGTTACCCTGAAGCATCTAAAGCTTCTCAGGCAGTTGCTCAAAAAAGATTGGATATGATTCGTAGCTATCTGGTTGAAACCGAAGGTATCAGCACCGATAGAATTTCTACCAATGCAGAAGTAGGCGGTGGTGATAAAAACACAATCGATATCAAGGCCAATTAATTAAATAGTAACAAATTCTTGATCAATAAACAAACCCTCCATTGATGGAGGGTTTGTTATTTTATATTTTACGTCCTTTATAATATCATTAACTCCACCGTTTTGGAAAAGAAATTAATAACCCTCACTTTCGTGAAAAACCGTTAATTTTACACTTCTTTATGAAATTAGTTAAAGTATTTTCTGGGCTCATCCTGTTGAGTTTCCTCCTGTTTTCTTGCAGTAAGTATAGCAAGGTTGAAAAAAGTAAGGATGTTGAATACAAATTGACCAAAGCAGATGAGTATTTCGCCAAAAAAAAATATAGGCAAGCTCAACAGCTCTATGAAAGCTTGTTTCCTGTTTACAAAGGCACCCAAAAATTTGAAGATTTATACTACAAATATGCTTATTGCTTCTATTATCAGGGGCTTTACAGCGACGCCGAAAATTTGTTTAAGGGTTACCTGGAAGTTTTTCCAACGAGTGCCAGAGCCGAGGAAGTGGATTACATGAGAGCATATAGCTACTACAAAAGAAGTCCTAAATTAGAACTAGAGCAAGTTAATACGGTGAAGTCGATGAATATGATGCAAAGTTTTATTAATACGCATCCAACATCAACAAAAAATAAGGACGCTTCTGAGATTATAGATGCAAGCCGGGCCAAGTTAGAGCAAAAGGACTATCGATCTGCTCTACTGTATTATAATCTTGAGAAATATAGGGCTGCAGCATTAACTTTTACAAACCTTTTGAATAAATATCCTGAATCGGCTAAAGGAGAAGAGTATAAATTAATGGTCATCAAGTCTTACTTTAAATTTGCAAAAATGAGTTATATCGACAAGCAAGTGGAGCGATTTGAGAAGGTGATCACCGAATTCAGTGATTTTTCTGAAAGATTCCCTGAAAGTAAATTCTTAAAAGAAGCAGAAGAATATAATAACTTAAGTAAAACTCAAATAAAAGAAATACAAAATGAGCAAAATACGTCGACAGTTAAGCGGTAATACAAGCAGTTCTGTAGAGCCAAAAAGGTTATCTGAATTAAAGGACAAAACTGGTAATTTATACGAGTCCATTAATATTATCTCAAAAAGGGCTAATCAGATAAATATTACCATTAAGGAAGAGTTGCACAACAAGCTTGAGGAGTTTGCAAGTCATACAGACAGCCTTGAGGAAATTCACGAAAACAAAGAGCAGATTGAAATATCCCGTGCATACGAGCGTATGCCAAATCCTGCGCTTTTAGCTACTACAGAGTTTCTTGAAGACAAAATCTACCATCGCAAGAGTGAGGAAGATTTGTTTAGTTAACAATTAACAACTTTACAGATTCTTTTAAATAAGAAATCATATTTTTAACGACGGGCTTTTTAACCGTCGTTTTTCTTTTATGCTAACTAATAAGAAAATTTTAATTGGGGTAACGGGTAGCATTGCGGCCTATAAAATTGCAAGCTTGGTGCGTTTATTAGTTAAAGATGGGGCAGAGGTAAAAGTTATTATGACTCCTGCAGCCACTGCCTTTATCACACCCCTCACTCTAGCAACTCTTTCTCGAAATGAAGTAAATTATGAGCTTGCGATAGATGACTCGTGGACCAACCATGTGTTATTAGGTAGATGGGCAGATGTCATGTTAATCGCTCCGTTAAGTTGCAATAGTTTGTCAAAAATGGCTGCAGGTGCTTGCGATAACCTTGTTATGGCAGTGTACCTTTCTGCCACATGCCCAGTGGTAGTTGCTCCTGCAATGGATGAAGATATGTGGTTGCATCCATCAACAAAAGCGAACTTGAGAACTCTGAGTTCCTATGGGAATCATATCATTGAAGTTAACAGTGGAGAATTGGCTAGTGGACTATTTGGGCCAGGGCGCATGGCAGAACCTGAGGAATTAATTGCATGGCTGACTGATTTTTTTACCAGCCAAAAAACACTCGCTGGCAAAAAAGTTCTTGTAACGGCAGGTCCAACGCATGAGGCCTTAGATCCTGTACGATACATTAGTAACGCTTCATCTGGTAAAATGGGTATAGCCTTAGCGTCGGAAATTCAAAAAAGAGGTGCCGACGTTACGCTGGTGATTGGCCCCGTCACTGAAAGGATACCAGCTGGGTTAACCATTATCCCTGTAATTTCTGCACAAGAGATGTATGACGCCGCCGTTGCAAATTTTGAACATATGGACTGGGCAATAATGAGTGCTGCTGTAGCAGATTATACACCCAAAAAAGCCGAAGAGAATAAGATCAAGAAATCGGGGGAGGAGTTAAGTATTACGCTTAAAAAAACAAGAGACATCCTTGCAAAATTGGGCGAGATCAAAACCAACAACCAATTATTGGTTGGCTTTGCTTTAGAAACAAATAATGAAACTGCTTATGCGTTGGGAAAACTTACCAGTAAAAATGCTGATTTCATTGTTTTGAATTCGATGCAGGATAAGGGTGCTGGGTTTGGCAAAGACACCAACAAAGTCACAATATTCTCTAAAGATGGAAAGCAATATCACTTCGATACCAAGTCAAAAACTGCAGTTGCTGCAGATATTGTAAATACAATCATCAACTACAACAATGAATAAATTCCTTCTTCTGATTTGTTTTTCAGTTGCCTGCTCTTTTGCACAAGGTCAGGAATTAAATGCAAGGGTAACAGTAGTGTCAAACAGAATCGGCAACACGGTCAATAGGAATGTTTTTCTTACACTGCAGACAGCCTTAAACAATTTTTTAAATAACAGAAAATGGTCGACTGAAACTTATGCCACCAGTGAAAAAATTGATTGTAATTTTTTGCTCAACCTGGAACCCACAACTGAAACCAATGTGTACGCAGCTTCGCTGACCGTACAGGCTGCACGGCCGGTTTTTAACAGCAGCTATCTTTCTCCCCTCATTAATTTTAAAGATGATAATGTTATTTTTAAGTACACCGAATTTCAGATACTGGAGTTCAACGACAACCGGGTTACGGGCTCCGATGCCTTGGTGTCTAACCTTACTGCTGTTTTAGCTTACTATGCTCATTTGATTCTTGCTTTCGATAATCTTTCCTTTTCTCCAAAGGGTGGCGATATACATTTTCAAAAAGCACAAAACATTGTAAACAATGCGCCAGATGGAAGAGGTATTAGCGGTTGGAAAGCCTTCGACGGAATTCGAAACCGCTACTGGCTGGTAGAAAATATGCTCAACAGCAGGTATAACATCATGCACGACGTTTATTATAATTATTACAGGTTGGGAATGGATAAGATGTATGATGACGAAAAGGCAACCCGAAATGAAATGTTGAATGTTTTGAACCTCCTCACTAATTTCAACAGTGAGAATCCTAATACAATGATCAATCAATTTTTCTTCCAGGGAAAATCTACAGAATTGATAAAAATATTTTCTAAAGCAAGCCCCATTGAAAAGGCCAGGGCGCTGGAACTACTCCAAAAGCTGGACCTTACTAATGCAGGCATTTACCGGGAGCAGCTGAAATGAAGACCTTCTCGAAATTATCAATTTTTATGTTGCTGGCAGTGTTGATATCCTGTTCCAAATCCAAACTCCCAAAGGGCATATTCGGTCCCGAAAAAATGCAGGCTGTGTATTGGGACTATATTCGTGCCGATGTGTATGCTAATGAAATAATTCGGAACGATACCAACCGCAATACAATTAAAGAAAACATAAAGCTGCAACAAAAGATTTTTGCCTTGCACAAAATAACAAAAGAGGAGTTTTACAAAAGCTACGATTACTATCTCAATCATCCATCATTGATGCAGGAAATGTTAGATACAATGACGCTAAGGCAGCAAAAAAAAATTGATGTTCTTAAAGCGAAAAAGGCAAAGGCAGACAGCGCTGCAGTAAAGCTGTTGGATAAAAAAGCAAAATAGCATTTTACCATGAAAAAAAGATATAAGAGCGCAAAAGAAGCCATAGCAGATATTAACGACCAAGCTACACTTATGCTTGGTGGTTTCGGCCTTTGTGGTATCCCCGAAAACTGCATTGCAGCTTTGGTAGCAAAGGGTGTGAAAATGCTCACCTGTATTTCCAACAACGCTGGGGTAGATGATTTTGGAATAGGATTAATGTTGCAGAAACGGCAAGTAAAAAAAATGATTGCATCTTATGTAGGCGAGAATGCAGAATTTGAACGGCAACTTCTAAACGGCGAGTTAGAGGTGGACCTGATACCGCAGGGTACACTTGCTACCCGGTGTATGGCAGCAGGGTATGGCATGCCAGCAATTTTTACACCTGCTGGGGTCGGTACTGAAATTGCCGTTGGGAAAGAAACCAGGAACTTTAATGGCAAAGATTATCTCCTCGAACTTGCCTTTGATGCTGACTTTGCCCTCGTAAAAGCCTGGAAGGGCGATACGGAAGGAAATTTAATTTATAAAGAGACAGCCCGCAATTTCAATCCTCTGATGGCCATGGCCGGAAGAATTACCATTGCTGAGGTGGAAGAACTCGTTCCCGCAGGAAGCCTGGATCCCAATCATATACATACTCCCGGCATATACGTGCACCGTATTTTTGAGGGCAGTAATTATGAAAAGAGGATAGAACAAAGAACGGTGAGGAAGTAAGTTAATTAGTTGATGGGTTAAAAAGTGGGCTTCAATTATGAGGAACTTCCGAACTCAAAAATCCGAAATCAATATGGCTTTAGATAAATATCAAATAGCGCAGCGAATAGCAAAAGAATTACAGGATGGTTTTTATGTAAACCTGGGTATCGGGATACCTACGTTTGTGGCCAACTATATACCAGAAGGCATAGAAGTAGTTTTGCAAAGTGAAAATGGTCTATTGGGCATGGGACCATTTCCTATGGCTGGACAGGAAGATGCCGATCTTATAAATGCAGGGAAGCAGACTATTACCACTTTGCCAGGTTCTTCTTTTTTCGACAGTGCCCTCAGCTTCGGAATGATAAGGGCTGGTAAAGTAGATCTTACCGTGCTAGGTGCCATGGAAGTTAGCGAGCATGGTGATATAGCTAATTGGAAAATACCCGGTAAAATGGTTAAGGGTATGGGTGGTGCTATGGATTTGGTGGCGAGCGCCAAAAACATCATTGTGGCCATGATGCACACCAATCCAAAAGGAGAAAGTAAACTCCTTCCTTCCTGCACTCTGCCTTTAACAGGTGTGCGATGCGTAAAGAAAATTGTAACTGACCTGGCTGTATTAGAAGTAACAACAAGCGGGTTCCTGTTATTAGAAACTGCACCTGGGGTAACTATAGATGAGGTTAAAGCTAAAACAACAGGGAAATTAACGGTGAGCAATACCGTCAAAGAGATGGAGTTCTAAGAAGGATCGACAAGCAAGCCAATAAAATAAAATTGATGGGGCTTACTTCAAAAAATGCAAGAGGCTCCGTATTATACGGAGCCTCTTTGGTAACAATCCTGATGTCTATCTATTTTACACTGTTGGCGCTGCAGCCAGAATCTCTTGATCAACACCACTAGCATATTTTTCAAAATTCTTTATAAACATTGCGGCTAATTCCTTAGCTTTTTTGTCATATTCATGTTCATCAGTCCAGGCGTAGCGTGGGCTTAATAATTCGCTGGGAACATTGGGGCATTCAACCGGCATCATCATGCCAAAAGTTTTATGAGCTACATATTCAACCTTGTCTAATTTTCCCTCTAAAGCTGCTGTAATCATAGCACGGGTATAAGCAAGTTTCATGCGCTTACCAACCCCATAGGGGCCACCGCTCCAGCCAGTGTTTACCATCCATACATTTACCTTGTGTTCTTTCATTTTCGCTCCCAGCATTGCAGCATATTTACCTGGATGCAATGGAAGAAAAGGTGCACCAAAGCAGGCACTAAAAGTAGCCTTGGGTTCTGTTACGCCAGCTTCTGTACCTGCAACTTTTGCAGTGTAGCCACTTATAAACTGGTACATAGCCTGACCCGCACTAAGTTTGCTTATTGGGGGCAAAATGCCATACGCATCTGCTGTTAGGAAAAATATATTTTTCGGGGTTTCACCTACAGACGGCTGCAGGGCGTTGCTTATAAACTCTAACGGATAACTCACCCTTGTATTCTCAGTAATTGCTTTACTGCTGAAATCTATTTTATTACTCCCTACAAAAAAGCTGGTGTTTTCCACTAGTGCTCCCGGCCTGATTGCATGAAATATCTCCGGCTCTTTTTCTTCACTCAGATCAATCGTCTTTGCATAACAACCGCCTTCAAAATTAAAAACAGCATCGTCGGTCCAGCCGTGTTCGTCATCACCAATAAGCATTCGGTTCGGATCGGCACTCAAAGTTGTTTTGCCTGTTCCGCTTAAACCAAAAAAGATTGCGGTGTCGCCTTCTTTGCCCACGTTGGCACTGCAATGCATACTCAATATATTGGCTCTTACCGGTAGCACAAAGTTGAGCATCGTAAAAATTCCTTTTTTAATTTCTCCTGTGTAGCCGGTACCACCTATCAGGATTGTTTTGTGTTTAAAACTTAAAATCGCAAAATTCTCCGAGCGAGTGCCGTCCGTTGCAGGGTTAGCTTTGAAGCCAGGTGCCTGGATCACATGCCAACTTGGGGTGAAGTTCTCAAGGTCAATTTCGGCGGGGCGCATAAACATATTGTAGCAAAAAAGATTGTGTGCAGGGTTTTCATTGATAACCCTCAGGCTCAATTTATATTTGTCATCTGCACAGGCAAAACAATCTCTTACCCAAATTTCTCTTTCCGATAAGTACTTTAACATTTTTTCTTTCAGCTGAAAAAAATAAGCCTCTTCAATGGCGATGTTAAAGTCGTTCCAGTCAACCGTATCGGCCGTTAGTTCGTCCTTCACCGTAAATTTATCTTTTGGACTTCTGCCGGTAAACTTACCGGTTTGGATAACCAGGGCCCCGGTATTATTTAATACCCCTTCGCCCCTTTTTAAAGATTCTTCCATCAGCTGTTGTGGAGTTAACTGATAGTGGATGTTTTGGGCGTTCGACAACCCCAATTCACCCAAAGCCCTTAGAGGGGCTTCAAGCATCGTAGATACTGACATAGCAAGCTTTTTGATTAGGCTTCAAAGGTAGGTTATCAATATGTTATGCCCGAAACAGGAACAGCGATCAAATGGCCATAATTTTTAAACTATTTTTGTTTTTTTTACACAAATTTTATTGTACTCCTACTATTTTTAAATAAGCTTCTATCATTTAGCCCTTCCGTTAAATGCCATGTATATTATTTTATTTTTTAAAATTCCGGGTAACCTGATAGTCAAAAATTATAAAACGTATATTGCAAATCACTTTTGCATTGCTGCAACTGGGCCTTTTACCAATCAAATTTAACTTCATGAAATATCTGCCGCTCAATCAGGAAATTTTTGTTCAAAATCGTAAGCGCTTTATTGCTCAAATGGACAGAAATTCCATCGCTATTTTCAACAGCAACGATGAATTGCCCACCAATGCAGATCAACTGCATAAATTCAAGCAGAACTCTGACCTAATATGGTTGACAGGTATCGAGCAGGAAGATAGTATGCTGGTATTGTTTCCAGATAATCCAGACCCTAAGTACAGAGAAGTATTGGTACTTGTGCGACCAAACGAGATGAAGGAAAAATGGGATGGCCACCGGTTGAGGGTACACGAAGCCCAGGCTATATCCGGTATTCAAACAATTGTGTGGCTCGATTCTTTAGATGCCCTGCTGCAGCCGTGGGTGCACATAGCTTCTATCATTTACTTAAATAGCAATGAAAATGATAGAAAATCTAATCATGTGCAGGTTCGGGATTATCGATATGCCGAGATGATGAGGCAACGTTATCCGCTTCACCATTACAAACGCAGTGCAAGAATATTAAAAGACCTCCGTGCCATCAAAACTCCACAGGAGGTAGAAGTGATGCAGAAGGCCATGGATATAACTGAGGTTACCTTTAGAAGACTCCTTCAGTTCATAAAGCCAGGTGTAATGGAGTACGAGATTGAGGCAGAGATCTATCGTTCATTTTTATCTCAGCGATCCAGCGGCCCTGCCTATGGTTCTATTATTGCAAGTGGCGATAGAGCAAGAACCCTCCATTATGTGGAAAATAATATGGAATGTAAAGATGGCGAGTTGATACTAATGGATTTTGGCGCAGAATACGGTAACTATTGTGCTGACCTTAGCCGAACCATACCTGTGAATGGAAAGTTTACCCGGCGGCAAAAAAACGTTTACAACGCCTGTCTACACTTACATCATTATGCTGCCAGCATCTTAAAACCTGGCATTACCATTATCGATTATACTGAAAAAGTAGGAGATGAGGCTACTGCCATTTTTCAAAAAATAGGGTTATTGAAAAAGTCGGACATCAAAAACGAAGACCCCGAAAATAGGGCCTACAGGAAATATTTGTACCATGGCATTTCACACCATCTTGGCATAGATGTACATGATTTAGGCACAAGAACCGAACCTATCAAAGCGGGAATGGTATTTACCATAGAGCCAGGTATTTACATTGAGGAAGAGCAAATGGGTATCCGCATAGAAAACAATTTTTGGATTACTAAAAATGGCAATAAGGACCTGATGAAAAATATTCCAATAACGGTAGAAGATATTGAAGCCTTAATGAAGTCTTCTTCCTGAACAGCTAACTTAAAGGACTAACTGTAACAATCATCTTAATGAAACGCCCCTCGAGGGTAGCGGTTTTATGAAACAAATACCGAATATTTTTACGCTGCTCAACCTTGTTTTTGGATGCCTGGCCATTGTGGCAATTTTGCAAAATGGTATCATTATTCAATATTCTGCTGATGGCAACCAATACATTGACATACCAGAAAAAATATGGCTGGCATCGCTCTACATTGCTATAGCGGCAGTCATCGATTTCTTAGATGGTTTTGTGGCTCGCCTTTTCAACGCAAGTTCCGATATGGGTAAACAATTGGATTCATTGGCAGATGTGGTGAGTTTTGGGGTGGCTCCATCGTTGATACTTTACCAATTTTTAAGAATGAGTTATGCCAGGGAAGACGGCGGCATTGAGGTATCTGCCCTGTTGCTAATACCCGCATTGCTCGTAGCCGTTGCTGGCGCATACCGGCTCGCCAGGTATAATTTAGATAGCAGCCAGCAATATGGTTTCAAAGGTGTTCCTATCCCTGCTGCCGGACTCTTGATTGCATCCTTGCCACTCATCTACTGGCACAGTTACAACGAGACCATCATCAATATCCTTCTGAACAAATGGTTTTTATATGCAATCTGTATTGGAGTTAGCTGGTTAATGATCAGCAAATTACCCTTAATGGCATTAAAATTTAAAGACGCTTCTATCAAAAATAATTTACCCAAGATCATTCTATTCTTATTTTCATTAGTAATGATAGCTTTATTTCAGTGGCTGGCAGTGCCAGCTATTTTTATAGGGTACATTATTTTATCTTTGGTTTTTAAAAACAAATAATTATGCTATTTACTGCACAGGTTAAAGTAATGCCGTTAAAAGATTTATTGGATCCACAGGGAAAAGCCGTGTTGGGTGGGCTGCAGAATTTAGCCATTCAATCGGTAGCCGATGTGCGCATTGGTAAGCATATAGATTTGCAAATTGAGGCCGCTAACAAAGAAGAAGCTATTGCCGTTGCAACTGAGGCAGCCAATAAATTACTCGCAAATCCTGTAATGGAGATGTTTGAAATTACAGTGAATTAGTTGACGAGTTAACAAGTTGAATGTACCGCTCCTATCAACTAACAAACTAATTACCCCCCCCTCGCCAACTATGCTCTACATTGTTCCCACACCCATAGGTAATCTTGCCGATATTACATTCAGGGCTATAGAGGTACTTAAAAATGTAGATTTAATTCTTGCAGAAGACACACGCACATCTTCTGTCTTGCTTAATCACTACCAAATTCACAAACCAATTTCTCCCTATCACCAGCACAATGAACATAAAATTGTGGCGCACCTCGCCGACCAGATGACTGCTGGCAAAACCATTGCAATGCTTACTGATGCAGGAACACCTGGCATTAGTGATCCTGCATTTTTGCTGGTACGGGAATGTATTAAAAATGATATCAGGGTGGAGTGCTTACCGGGAGCAACAGCCTTTGTGCCAGCCTTGGTTAACAGTGGCCTGCCCATGAATAGCTTTTGTTTTGAAGGATTTCTTCCACTAAAAAAAGGACGCCAAACATTTCTCAAACGCATGGCACAGGAAACTCGTACAATGGTTTTTTATGAAAGCCCCATGCGACTCCTTAGAACACTCAAAGATTTTGTGCAATATTTTGGAGCCGAACGGCAGTGCTGCGTGAGCAGGGAACTGTCTAAAAAATTTGAAGAAAATAAAAGAGGAACCTTGCAGGATGTGCACGACTACTTTAATGCAAAAACAGTGAAAGGTGAAATTGTAATAGTGGTGGAAGGCCTGCCCTAAAAAAATCCTTTACCATTTCCCTCACAAAAATTTGTAAGAAATTCACCAAATAAAATGATCAAAATGTATTTAAAATCAGGACTTCTTTTTTTATCAGTGGCCATGTTTTTTACCGCAGCCATCGCACAACCATCCCGCTGGCAGCAAAGGGTAAAATATGTAATGAGTGTAGACATGAATGTAAAAAGTAACCAGTTGACAGGGAAGCAACAATTAGAGTACAGCAACAATTCTCCCGATAAGTTAGACAAGCTATTTTACCATCTTTACTTTAATGCCTTTCAGCCAAACAGCAGCATGGATGTACGTAGCAGGGAACTGGGGAAACTTATCATAAACGGAAGGCCGGATTGGGACAGCAGGGTAAAAGATAGAATTTCTAAATTAAAGGACGATGAGATCGGGTATCAAAAAATAAAATCTATTAAAATGAATGGCGTTTCGCAGCCTTTCAAATATCATGAAACTATTTTGGAGGTAAATCTTACAAAGCCTATTCTTCCCAACAGTAAAGTAGTTTTGGTAATGGAGTTTGAGGCACAGGTTCCTTTGCAGGTAAGAAGAAGTGGGCGTGATAATCCTGGAACGGGCGTGCGTTATAGTATGAGCCAGTGGTATCCCAAGCTCTGCGAATATGATAGAGATGGCTGGCATCCCAACCAGTATGTGGCCAGGGAGTTTTATGGTGTGTGGGGCGATTTTGATGTTACCATTAATATAGATAAAAATTATAAGCTGGGCGGTACCGGTGTTTTGGTAAATGCCAACGAAATTGGTTGGGGTTACGATAAAGCCGGCTCCGAGCTAAAACCTTCTGCCAAAGAAAAACGCAGCTGGAGATTTGTGGGAAATAATATTCACGATTTTATGTGGGCAGCCGACCCTGACTACAAACATATTGTTCGCAACATACCAAATGGTCCTACAGTTCACGTAATATTCAACGACAAACCAGATAATGAAAGGGACGATAGTGCATGGACCAAGGTAGCCGACGTTGCGGTTAAGGTTTTACCCTTTATCGAAAAACATTTTGGCAAATATCCTTACCCGCAATATTCTTTTATACATGGGGGTGATGGAGGCATGGAATACCCGATGGCCACATTGGTATCTTCTCCCTCTCTCGGCACCGCTATACATGAGTGGATGCACAGTTGGTTTCAAATGATATTGGGCACTAATGAAAGCCTCTATGCATGGATGGATGAGGGTTTTACGAGTTATGCCGAAAACCTGGTAACGGAGTTTAACACCGGCTTCCCAGATCTGGACAATTACAAGGACGCCCTCAAAAAGAATCCGGGAAATGAGAATTTAAAGTACATGGTAGAAAGTGTTTTGCCAAAGCAGCATAGCGGGGCGTACGAAAGTTATTTTTCCCTTGTGCAAAGTGGTCTTGAAGAACCGCTTACTACGCATGCTGACCACTTTAATACCAATGCTGGTTACAGCCCCGCTGCATATTCTAAAGGAGAAGTATTTATGGAGCAATTGGGGTATATAGTTGGAGCGCCGGCACGTGACAAAATTTTGCTGGAGTATTATAAGCAATGGAAGTTTAAGCATCCAAATGCAAACGACTTTATTAAATTGGCAGAAGACGCAAGCGGTATTCAATTGGATTGGTACCAAATGTATTTTGTAAATACAACAAAGACCATTGATTATGGCATAGACAGTTTGTGGGAAGAAAATGGCATTTCTAAAATAAGGCTTAGAAGAACAGGCTACATGCCCATGCCTATTGATTTGCAGTTAACCTTGAAGGATGGAAGTACACAAATGCATTACATCCCACTTAATTTAATGTATGCAGCCAAGGACAGCGAAAATAGCAATGAACTAAGGACTGTTTACGAACCCTGGAGGTGGACGCATCCTACCTATACCATCGAACTTAAATCTAAATTGACCGATTTGAAAAAAGTAGAAATAGATGCAAGTAAAAGAATGGCAGATGTGAACCGGAAAAATAATGTGCTGGAGTTAAACTGGTAAACAACTGATTTGAGCTTATAAACTAAATGCCCCTATTTTTTTAGGGGCATTTTATTGTGGCAAGATCTTGATAAAACTGTAATTCATCTGCCAAAAAATTTATTGACTGCCTCAACCCGATTGCCTACGTGAAGTTTGTGGTATACGTTGTACACGTGCTTGCGAACTGTTTCAGAACTGATGAATAATTTTTCTGCAATCTCTTTGTACACCATGCCGCTTGCCAGCATTTCAAGTATTTCTAGTTCTCTTTTAGTTAAAATATCAAGACTACCGTCTGTTACGCCTATTGGTTTTTGTTGAAAGGCCATCACAACTTTGCGTGCTATCTGGCTGCTCATGGGAGCGCCACCTTCAAACAGTTCTTTGATAGCTTCAAGGAGTTTTGAAGGGGTAGTTTTTTTGATGATGTATCCGCTGGCGCCGGCGTTCAGTGCTTCAAATATTTTTTCATCTTCCTCATAAACGGTGCACATCATAAAGGACATATCAGGACATTCAACCTTTAGCTTCCTTACTACTTCGATGCCATCAATGCCACCCAGATTAATATCCATCAATACTACCTTTGGTTCGTAAATAGGCAATTTAATGAGGGCATCTTCCCCACTTTCGCAGGAGCATACAAGTTCGAAACCCGGCGCCATATGAACAATTTGCTCAAGGGCCCTTAAGATGTCCGGATTGTCTTCTACTATAGCAACTGGTATATTCATGATGGCAAATGTTGACTAAAAATAGTTTCTAAAAAATACCTCATTGCGGTAGGTATTATTTTATAGGCTGATACAAAAGAAATTTCTCCCCAAAATAGGGCTCATTAAATATTTTATCAATCTCCCACACAAACGGCTTACAACCACTTTCATATATTTCATTGGCAAGATCTCCGCCCTTGAGGCAAATCAGCCCGTTAGGGTCTTCCTCCAAGTCTTTTTCTTTATTTTTTCTGATGAGGGGCTTGCTCCATCTCCACAAATCTTTTAAGGGAGCTACCGCCCGGGATACTACCGCATCAAATTGCTGTTGTTTAATATCTTCTGCCCGGGTATGTGCCGTGGTAATGTTGGTCAGGCCAATAGCAGCAGAAACCTCATCAATCACCAATAATTTCTTATTGATACTATCTACCATATAAAAATGTGTTTCGGGGAAAAAGATTGCCAGAGGTACGCCCGGGAAGCCACCGCCGCAGCCAAGGTCCATCACTTCCATATCTTTTTTAAAATCGAACTGGGTGGCTATAGCCAGCGAGTGTAATACATGATGCAGGTAAAAATTCTCCATATCCTTTCTGCTTATCACATTTATCTTTTCATTCCACTCCGTGTAAAGGCCTTTCAATGCGACCAGCTGCCCTTCTTGTCGTGGGGTAAAATCAGAAAAATATTTTTTTACAATTTCCATTCTGCAAATTTAGTTTTAAAAAGGGAAGCCTGTTTTTGGGTTCTGCTCTTACGAATTATTTCCAATGTTGTTTTGGCTTTCTAATTAAAGCCGGCGCAAAAAGTAGATAGTAAAAAAACATCCACAAATCAAACAAGAGCAGGTAAGGTAATAGGTCTCTTTCTCCTAACTTTTGCATCGCCCGTGCATAAACAATTCCTTGTACTAAGAGTTTAACAGCAAGTATGATTAAGCCAAGTTTCCAATCGTAAAAAAACATGCTTACCAGCACCAGCGGGTAAAAAAAGAAATTTGCTAATGCATACAATGCCAGCAAGAATTTGTGTAGCGGACGATAGTATTTAGAAGTAGTATAATGTCTTCTTTTTTGTTTGAGCCACTGCTGCCAGGAAGCAGGAGGGTTAGTGAGTGTAAAACTTTCAGGGTCGATGTTGATCTTGGTGTTTGCCTTGTTGGCTGCTGCATTGATGAAAAGGTCATCGTCGCCACCTGGTAAATGGTTGTGTGCAGAAAAACCCTTGTGTCTGAAAAAAACTACTTTTTTATAAGAGAGATTTCTGCCTACACCCATGTAAGGGATACCTGCCAGGGCATAGCTAAAATATTGCAGGGCCGTGTGAAATGTTTCCCAGCGCACCAGCTTATTTAAGAGACCTTTCTTTTTATGGAAAGGGCCATACCCCAGCACTATCTCAGTCTGCTCATCATAGGTATGCTGCATGCTTTCTATCCATCGTTCGGAGGCAGGTACACAATCTGCATCTGTTAATAGTAACACTTCGTACTTAGCCGATTTGATACCAATGCTCAGGGGAAATTTTTTACCAGGAATCATCTTTGCCTCCTGTGTGAGCTCCACTACATTCATCTGCCTGAATTCCTTTTTTAATTGCTCCAGCAAGTACTTGCTTTCATCAAAAGAATTATCATTCACCACTACTACTTCATGCGTTGTTTTGTAATCCTGCACCAATACACCCGGTAAATTGGTAGCCAGGTTTTCCGCCTCATCCCTTGCGCAAATGATCACGCTCACTGCATGAGTTTGTGTACTATCTTTTGTGCCCGGTTTGTAGAAAGCAAGTCTTCCAAAAAAAAAGAAGTAATAAAATAGCTGAACAAAAGTGACCACACATAGCAGTATAAACAGCAGGAGCTGCCAGTGCAGGATTAAAAGTTTTGGCAAATACATATTTGCAAAAATAAGTGTTAGGTGCTTTGGCAGCGTGAATGAATCATTTTAAACAGGAAGATTTAAAATTTATATTTGCCGACTTTCAATAATCACATAATGGCGGCACTAGAATTCAAATTAGCAATAACAGATAGCGGCAGCAATGCGAGGGTAGGTAACATCTCCACAGATCATGGACTAATAGAAACACCGATTTTTATGCCCGTGGGCACAGTAGGCAGTGTGAAAGCAGTGAGCCAGCAACAGTTGGTGCAAGATGTGGAAGCCCAAATCATCCTTGGCAATACCTATCACCTTTACTTG
Organism: Ferruginibacter sp.; assembly: GCA_046597635.1. Taxonomy (GTDB): domain Bacteria; phylum Bacteroidota; class Bacteroidia; order Chitinophagales; family Chitinophagaceae; genus Ferruginibacter. Next base: position 30,609 of record JBKJKD010000076.1, read on the forward strand.
CGGCCGGGTTTAGAAGTTTTAGAAGCTGCTGGTGGCCTTCATCAGTTTAATGGATGGCACAAACCGATTCTTACAGACAGTGGCGGTTACCAGGTATTTTCTATGGCTGGTACCCGCAAAATAAAAGAGGAGGGGGTCATTTTTCAATCGCATATAGATGGAAGCAAACACTTGTTTGCTCCGGAAAATGTAATGGATATACAACGTACCATCGGTGGCGATATAATCATGGCGTTTGACGAATGCCCACCGGGTGGTAGTGAATACAACTATGCAAAAACATCAATGGAACTTACACACCGCTGGCTGGACAGGTGTGTGGCACAGTTTAACAACACACCGGATAAATATGGTTATACTCAAAACCTTTTTCCGATTGTACAAGGCGGCGTACATCATGACCTGAGAAAACAATCCTGCGAATACATAGCATCTAAGAATGCTACGGGCAATGCAATCGGCGGACTGAGTGTAGGGGAGCCCATAGATAAGATGTATGAAATTTGTGCACTATGCTGCGATCATCTGCCCACACAAAAGCCTCGCTACCTCATGGGAGTAGGCACGCCATGGAACATTTTAGAGTGCATTGCTATGGGGGTTGATATGTTTGATTGCGTAATGCCCACCCGCAATGGCAGAAATGCCATGTTGTTTACCACAAAAGGAGTGATCAATATTGATAATAAAAAGTGGGAAAAAGATTTTTCTGTGTTGGATGATGGTCTGGAGTGCGAAGTGAGCAACTATTACAGTAAAGCATACCTCCGCCATCTCATGAAGAGTAAGGAGTATCTGGGGTTGACCATAGCCAGCATTCACAATCTGGCATTTTATCTTTGGTTAGTAAAACAAGCCAGGCTGCACATTCAGCAAGGCGACTTTGCCAGTTGGAAGAACCAAATGGTTGGTAAGCTGCAGCAAAAATTATAGTTAAATGACCCTTTTACACAATATACGACCCGTCAGAAAGTTATAGCTTGTAAAAAGTTTATCGTAACTACAAATAACAACAATGAAAAAAATCATTTTCTTTTTTATCATGAGTTGCGCACTCGCCTTGGTGGGAAATGCCCAGCAAACACCCGTGCAAAATGCAAGTATACCCAAAGATGCACCGGTTGATGTGGAAGTGACCGACTTTAAAAATAATTTGATGCCCAATGAGATTATTATTTTTAAGAGCAAGGTTAACATGAGGGAATACCAGGGGCTTACAAACGAAAGTGGAAAATTTTCAGTTAGGCTTCCCGCAGGAGATGTGTACGAAATATTTATCCTTGGGTTTAAGGACTCTACGAGTTATAATTTTCTCGACATTCCCGCAACACACGGTAATGCCTATTACAAAGACCCTTTCAAGGTAGATATCCAGTTTCAACCCTCCAAAACATTCATTTTAGAGGATTGTAATTTTGAAACAGGTAAAGCTACGCTAGAGCCTGAATCGTATGCGGTAATCGACGAGTTGCTGGCGTACCTTACCAGGAAAGCTGACGAAAGAATAGAAATTGGAGGCCACACAGACAATGTGGGCTCGGCTGCTGCTAACCTTGTTTTATCAAAAGACCGGGCTAGCTCAGTGATGAACTACCTTATTTCTAAAGGGATAGACCCTTTACGCCTGGAGGCAAAGGGTTATGGGATGAGCATGCCGGTAGAAAGCAATAAAACGGAAGAAGGTAGGGCTCAAAACCGCAGAACGGAGGTCAAAGTACTTGAGTAATCACCCTGTGGCCTTGCTTATTAAACCTTTCGCTTAAAGGAGCATGGCGGTTTTTAGTCTTGTGGCAAAGTCAGAGTTGTTTACAATTCCTAAATAATTTAGATTGATTTTACTGCTGTTTTCAATTAATCCGTGGTTTGGGGCATAGTAATAATCAATATCCGTTACCAGGGAAGCCGGTGGCACGCCAGCCACAGATAGCGTGGTGCTCACGTGTATTACGTTGTTGTAACTTATCCCGTTTACGGTCCTGCTAATTCCCTTCTCTTCAATTTTGTTTACCACAGTTACGGCCAGCGGTAACGAATTAAATGAGATATTATAAAGTTGCGACCAGCTGGAATTTACCGCGGCGCCAGCTTTTAAATAAAGATTTTCTACTTTAGTACCTCCCAGTGCTGCAGGCAGGCTTTGATAAGTGTAATAATCAGTACCCATTGCAGAATAGTATTCGCTGGCTCCACTGGCTGAATTTATAAACACATGATAACTTTTGGAATTAATGCTACTATCCCTGGAAGTAGAGGTTAGAGTATACAGCGTTGTGCTTGCCGGAGGCGTATTGTTCAGCACTTCGTAGTTCCAAACGCTGCCGGCCCGAAGATTCATATAACTTGGGGAAGCGGTGGGAGACGTTGGGTTAGTTTTGCTACAGGCTACCATTCCAAAACAAGAAATAATAGCCCAAAAAAGTATATTTTTCATAGTAAACCGGGTTTTATTCTGTAATAATATGAAATTTAGTTTACAAATTAAATATTAACTCCTATCTTTGCGCTCCCAAATTTATGGCTAAACAGGCACTTATTAAGCAAGATGGAACAATAGTAGAAGCGTTGAGCAATGCTATGTTTAAGGTTAAACTGGAAAATGGACACGAAATATTGGCTACCATTTCAGGAAAAATGAGGATGCACTACATTCGCATACTTCCCGGAGATAAGGTAGGAGTAGAAATGAGTCCTTATGACCTTACGAGAGGAAGGATTATATTCAGGTATAAATAATTTTTATAAACGGCTTACGGCTTTGGCTGCGGGCTATTAGCAAATAGATAAAAACAAAAAAAGATGAAGGTTAGAGCTTCAATTAAAAAACGCAGTGCAGATTGCAAGATCGTAAGAAGAAAAGGGCGTCTGTATGTAATCAACAAAAAGAATCCACGCTTTAAGCAAAAGCAAGGGTAAAACCGATGTCGGATGTCGGATTTTTTGATTTATGATAGTGATCAAAAATCTGCTTCTTAAGTCAGAAATCGTTAAATCAGAAATCTTAAATAAAAATTATGGCTCGTATTGCCGGTATAGATTTACCAAAAAATAAAAGGGGTGAAATAGGTCTTACATACATTTATGGTATTGGACGTTCTACTGCTGTTTACATTTTAAACAAAGCTAGCATCGATATTAACAAAAAAGTGAACCAGTGGGATGATGATGAGCAAACTGCCATCCGTAATATTATCAACACCGAGTTCAAAACCGAAGGTGCTTTGCGCAGTGAAACCCAGATGAACATCAAGCGTTTGCTGGATATTGCTTGCTACCGTGGTTTGCGTCATCGTAAAGGTTTGCCACTCCGTGGTCAGCGTACACGTACCAACAGTCGTACAAGAAAAGGTAAGCGTAAGACAGTTGCTGGCAAAAAGAAAGTTGCTAAGAAGTAATTGATAGTTTCGAATTACGGGTGTAGAATGACGAATATTGAGAGTTTCAAAATTCGTAATTCACCATTCGTAATTCGTCATTTATATATGACTTGATATTTTTGGAACAGCGCCGGATCGTGTAAGTCAGCAGGAGGGTTGTTTCAGTCCCGCAAATGGCGGGATTATTTTGATTAACGATTACCTATTTATTAAAACAAGTTATGGCAAAAGCACAGGGCGGGAAGCAAGGCGGAAAAGCAGCCGCAAAAAAGAGAGTTGTAAAAGTAGACGTACATGGCGATGCTCACATTACAGCAAGTTTCAACAACATCATCATCAGTTTGACCAATAAGCAAGGCCAGTTAATTTCCTGGTCTTCTGCAGGTAAAATGGGCTTTAAAGGTAGTAAAAAGAATACACCTTATGCAGCCCAGATGGCAGCAGCAGATGCAGCTAAGGTTGCATTGGACGCAGGTTTAAAAAGAGTAGATGTATTGGTAAAAGGACCAGGAAGTGGCCGTGAAGGTGCTATCCGTTCATTATCTCAAAATGGTATTGAAGTGTCAAGCATCAAAGACATTACACCAATGCCTCACAATGGCTGTCGTCCTCCAAAGAAAAGAAGAGTCTAAACGATTTCTGATTTTTGATGTATGATTTCTGATTTCTTTCGACCAGTAAGAATATTTGGTAATTGAAAGAACTATTAATTCGAATAAAATCATAAATCACATATCATACATCATATATCAAAACATATTTTATAACGGGTGTAGCATTCATTTTACGATTTTTATAATGCTGCATCGTCACTAAAAAATCAATATTCAATTATGGCACGTTATACAGGCCCCAAAACAAAAATCTCCAGAAGATTTGGAGAACTCATCACCGGGAACGGTAAGTGGTTAACTAAAAATAGTAACCCTCCCGGCCAGCATGGTGGAACTAAAAAGCGTAAGACTCTTAGTGAGTATGGCTTACAGTTAAAAGAAAAGCAAAAAGCCAAGTACACTTATGGCCTGCTTGAGAAACAATTCCGTAAAACATTTGATGAAGCCAGTCGTAAGAAAGGTGTTACCGGTGAAAACCTAATCAAATTGTTGGAAGCTCGTTTGGACAATACCGTTTACAGAATGGGTATTTCTATTAGCCGTCAGGGCGCACGCCAGTTGGTGAGTCACAAGCACATTACCGTAAATGGTGAAATCTTAAATATTCCTTCTTACAGCTGCCAGCCTGGTGATGTGATTGGTCTAAAAAATAAAAGTGCTGCCAATACTGCTATCACTGCCAATCTCCGTGGAAAGAATCCTAAATTTAGCTGGGTAGACTGGAGCGAGAGCGAACTAAAAGGTACTTTTATCACTTACCCTGAAAGAGAAAGTGTTCCTGAGAATATTAAGGAGCAACTAATCGTGGAATTGTATTCTAAGTAAAAGCTATTTATGATTTTTGATTTCAGATTTTTGATTTCTTTCAAGTTGGACTACATCATAAATCACATATCATAAATCATCTATCGTTTTTCGGATTTGTTCAAAACAAAAATTTTAAATTAAAACAACAAAATACAAATGGCCATTTTTAATTTTGTTAAACCCGATAAAATCGTTCTTCAGAAAGCAAATGACTTTGAAGCACAGTTTGAATTTCGTCCTCTTGAACCAGGATATGGTGTGACCATCGGTAACGCCCTTCGCAGGGTATTGCTGAATTCACTGGAAGGTTATGCAATTATTGGTATTAACCTTTCAGGTGCTGATCATGAGTTTGCAACAGTGAAAGGAATTACGGAAGATGTAACAGAAATTATCCTGAACCTAAAGCAGGTGAGGTTTAAAGCAATTGTTGACCATGATGTTAACACTGAGAAAGTAACACTTTCTATAAAAAACAAAACAGAGTTTACTGCAGGTATGATAGGCGAAGTTACTCCGGCATTCGAAGTAATGAATCCTGAGTTGTTGATTTGTACCTTGGATAGCAGCGCAAAACTTGATATTGAAATTACCATTGGCAAAGGTCGTGGTTACGTTCCTGCAGAGGAGCATAAAGAAAAGAGCTCACATTTTGGTTATATTCCTGTAGACGCCATCTTTACTCCAATTAAAAACGTAAAATACCTTATTGAAAATACAAGGGTAGAACAACGTACAGATTTTGAAAAGTTGGTTATCGATGTATTGACAGATGGTACTATTCATCCTGAGGAGGCGGTGAAGCAAGCAAGCCGTATCCTCATTCAGCATTTGATGATCATCACCGATGAGAACATCACTTTCGACACCAAAGAAGATAAAAAAGAAGACCTCGTTGACGAACAAACTTTGCAACTGCGCAAAATGTTGAAAACACCGTTAGAAGATTTAGATCTTTCTGTACGTGCATTCAATTGCTTGAAAGCTGCTAAGATTAATTCATTAAGCGAACTTGTTCAGTACGAACAGGAAGACCTGATGAAGTTCAGAAACTTCGGACAAAAGTCTTTGAGCGAAATTGACCAGGTGCTGCATGAAAGAGGCCTGAGCTTCGGAATGGACCTGAGCAAGTTGAAACTTGACGACGAATAATCAATTTGAAAATGTGAGGATTTGATCCGATAGCTTCCGGATTTGCCAATTTAAAGGCAAAGCGTAAAAGCAAATCGGAAGTATACAACAACTAAACAATTTAATCATGCCCTCGGGCGGAACCTGTAATTCCTGACACGGTACAGGTTTATAAAACAACAAAAGTCATGCGTCACGGAAATAAAGGAAACAAATTAAGTAGAACGGCCTCTCACAGACGAGCGTTGTTGATGAACCTGGGTTGCCAGTTGATTACTTATAAAAGAATCACTACAACTTTGGCTAAAGCAAAAGCATTGCGCACTTATATTGAGCCACTAATAACCAAAACAAAAGCTACAGAAAGCAAAGAAGCTATTTCTCACAATCACCGTATTGTGTTTAGCTACCTAAATGATAAGCATGCAGTAAAAGAATTATTTACTGTTGTTGCTCCAAAGGTTGCTGGTCGCCCGGGTGGGTATACCCGCATTATTAAATTAGGTGCTCGTGTAGGTGATAATGCTGAGCTAGCAATGATTGAACTCGTAGATTTCAATGATATCTACGGTAAAACTGTTGCGGATGCTGCTGAACCGGCTAAGAAGACCCGTCGTAGTGGTGCAGGAAAGAAAAAAACAGAAGGTGCTGAAGATGATATAGCAACAGCAGAAGTAGTAGCAACGGAAGTCAAAACCGCCAAGAAGAAGGCTGCAAAGGCAGACGACCTAAAAATCATTGAGGGTATCGGCCCTAAAGTTGCTGAAGCTCTAAATGCTGCAGGAATTGTCTCCTTCGCTGATCTTGCAGGTTCTACTGCTGAAAAAATTAAAGAAATCCTGGATGCATCGGAAGGCAGCTTCAATGCAGCAGATGCCACTACTTGGCCAGAGCAAGCCCAATTGGCTGCTGATGGCAATATGGAGGAGTTGAAAGCTTTACAGGAAAAATTGAACGGCGGAAGAGAAGAAGCATAATATGGTAAATCAAATTTTATATAAAAGCAAACTTTAAATAGTTTGCTTTTTTTTTGCAATTAAGTTTACCAACAAATGATTTTCTTTGCATCACAATCTAAATAAACAATGAGCGAGAAAAAAGCAATTTTGATTTTAGAAGATGGGACCATTATAAATGGTACCGCATTTGGTAAAACTGGTACGGCAACCGGGGAAATTTGCTTTAATACCGGAATGACGGGTTACCAGGAAGTATTTACCGATCCAAGTTATTATGGGCAGGTGATTATTATGAATACCGTGCACGTAGGCAACTATGGTGTGAAACCGGAAGATGTAGAAAGTAACAGTGTAAAAGTAAAAGCTGTAATTGGCCGCAACCTGGAAGATAAATATAGCCGCTTTATGGCAGACGCATCATTGCAGGAATATTTTGAAGCACAGGGCGTGGTAGCCATAGATGGTATTGATACCAGGGGATTGGTTGCTCATGTACGTACACAAGGAGCGATGAATTGTATTATATCTTCGGAGATTACAGACATAGTGCAACTGCAAAAATTATTGAATGAAGTACCATCAATGGATGGTTTGGAACTTGCTTCAACAGTGAGTACTACAGCATCTTATTTTTTGGGAGATGATAAAAGCGATTTGCGAATTGCGGTACTTGATTTTGGCATCAAGAAAAATATATTGAATTGTTTGGTTGAAAGAGGCGCTTATGTAAAAGTGCATAATGCAAAAACATCTTTTGAAGAACTG
>JBKJKD010000073.1:0-4287 GCA_046597635.1 Ferruginibacter sp.
ATCTAAAACTGCCAGGCGCAATGGTTCTGCCGGCATAAAACGATGGGGCGTTTGTAAATGATAAATAAACCGGCTCATGAGGTAAGCTGTGGCTTTATCATCTACATTCCACAAACTTACAATTACATGGTTGCTGCCACCCAATATAAAACTGCGGGCGAGGCCTGCTGTACCCGCTTCCATCGATTTTCCGAGCCCGGTCTGGCAGGCGGAGAGGATGATCATTTCAGGAAGTTTGCGGTTCCAGCCTCTCATGTACATGATCTCTCTTGCAGTAAGGTAGGGAGCTTTGCCACTGAGCACCAAAAAACTTTTCCCCATCGGATCTTTCTGGTCGGCAATGCCATGTGTGGCAAACCAGGCAAGGTCTGCATAGTCAATATATTTCATCACACTATCCTTGGTAGCCTCCTTGCCTTTTAGCAGCACATATTTTTTTGCATACAGAATGGCAGCATCAATTTCTTTTTCGGCACCAGGCAAATCAGGAAATATAAAAGAACTATCGGTGGGGTAGGTGGGGTTGCTTACGAGTAATGGATTTTCCAGGGTGAAAGCAAAGGAATCTATTTGCGAAAAATTTTCATCGGCATCAAAATTATTTGGCAGTTCCCTTCCGTTCCAGGCGGAGCTGTTTTTTAAAACCCTAGTACGCAATCCCACCAGGTCTACCAGGCTGGGGATGATGGTAAAACTGCAACGGTCTATCAGGTAAGATTCGTTGTTAAAAGGCTGCAGCAAATGAAAAGGAATGGTACCGATATTTAAAGCCGGGATAATAATAAGATGACGGGTATTGATGTCCAGCACTTCCGGCATTAAAATGCGGGTGGCATTTTTTATGGCAGCAGTAAAAGAGATAGTTTTAGTAGATGCCGGTGGTAAAACGATATTGCCCCGGGATACCGGTGTGCGATTGCTGCTTAATTGATACAGGTTGAGTGATTGATTTACATCGGCACCTAATTGCAGCAGCTTCTCTTTTTTTATGGGAATCAATTTAACCTCTACCAGTTTACCAGGTTTGTAGTAAGCCCTGCGCAACGTATCGTTGTTGAAAAAATAGAATAGGATACCAATGTCTTTTTTACCCGAATACAATTGCCCTAACAATTTTGTGAGCGCTGAATCGGAATTGATATTGTTGGAAGAATATTTCTTCAATAGATCGGTGATCTCGTTATCAGAAACGGCCCTTTCCTTTAAAAGGCTGGCATATTGTTGTTCATAAATAGAATAGATGTTGGGTTGCTGCCCATAGCTATTGCTGCAATGCATTAAAAAAATGAGCCCGGTAAAAAATTGTTTTATCATGTAACAGGTATTTAATATTTTTTTTAATACCGCAGCCACCATTCAAAATCTACATTTTCCCTACGGCTGGTTGGTTGTTGTTTACCCCTGGTAAGTTCACTTACTTTTTTACTTACATATTCCTGCAGTTCCTGCACACTTACTTTTGTATCATTGTTTCCGCCTTCTGTGTCTGCCAGTTTTTCTTCAATGCCTTTTCTTACACAGTAGGTAAATACACCATTGTTCCACTGGGCAGACTCCAGGGCATATTCCATGCCGCCTGCAGCAGAAATTACCACTGCTCCATTGCTGTTACTTAAATCGGCAAACAAGTTTTGCATTACCTGGAAACTGCTGTTGTTATTATCTTTGGCAGCATATAGTTTAATCACGCCTCTGGGCGTAATGCCACTGATGTGTTCACTGCTGTCTGTTAGCAGCACTTCTGTTTTATTGGCAAGTAATTCTTCCTTATCCAATGCCCCGGAATGACAGGCATCAATGAGCAATAACTTTTTTTGAGCAGGAACATTGTTCAGTAAACCTTCAAGGTCCTCGTATTTGATACCTCGTTTTTCTGGATTTTTAAAATCCATATCCCATGTAGCATAATAAAAATCAAAAGACTTATTTAATAATCCATGACCGGTAACTGCCATAATCACCCTGTCATTTACATCGGTTTCCATCAACTTCTTTTTGATAGTCAAAATGTTTTCCCTGGTAGCTTTCTCATTGATGAAAGTATCAATTTCAATATTGTTATAAAGGTTGTCAAAGGTTTTGGCCAGATCACGGATATCTTTGGCAGAATACTGAAGATTCATTGCCGCATCTTTATATTGTGCTACTCCAATGCCAATGAAATATGTTTTTGCAGGTTTTTTGCCGGGATAGTTACTGATGATTTCAAAACTTTCTCTAAGCGATTTTGTCCCCTGCGAATTGGTACAAAAAACTTTGATACTGTTGTTGCCCCTCGCAAGTGGAATACTCACTTTTTGAACCAGCTCCTTACTATTAAATTTACTAAGATCAAGCCCAGCAACTCCCAATACCGGGCTATTGTTTACGAGTACCTGCAAATATTGGAGTGGATATTTTTGATCACTGCATTCCAGGGAAAGAGTATAGGTACTTTGAGTGGTAATGGGCTGTATGGCAGATTTATCCTGTAACCTTACCAGCGGAAGTTGAAGTTGGGTACTGATATTTTTTTCATCTATGCCCAATTTGTTCAACCTTTTTTTGTACGCAGCAAAATAACTTTTTACTGTAGCAGTATCTACACGGCCAATTTCGCCAAGAATGACATCCGGCCTGTTTAATTGTACATCAAACTGGTCGAAAGTGTAGGCATTGTTGTTGTATGAAAATATCACAGCATCCAATGTATTTTTTGGCGCCATATAATATCCTGCATTATCAGATATCATACAATTCCTGTCTTTTGGCACAAAGATGTTTACCATATGTTCTCCGGTTAATGCATGATACAAATTTATCTTGCTGTCAAAGCCGCTTGTGGCCAGCATTGTTCCGTCATGGCTTACGGCCATCATGGTAAGCTGGTTGGTATGATCCTGCAAGGTAAAAAGGGTAGCGTCATCGGAAACCTGGATGGCTTTTATTAAAGTATATCCAGCTTGTGCATACAATATTTTTTCATCGGGGGATAAAACCAATAAAAATGCAAACTGGCCTTCGTTATTTAAAGCAGTTCTCTTTAAAAGTTTCAATGAGCCTGCATCATATTTATTCAGGTAGCCCATTTCATCTGTTAGATAAATGTATTCTGCTGTTGCTGATGCATAATTGGCACCTGTAAGGTTGATACTATCCAGCAACAATCCATCCGTTGCAGAAAGAATCAACACTTTATTTTGGGACGTTACTGCCAGCAGGCGTTTTTTATGCTGGTCGTAAAACAATTTGTTGATATTGGTTTTGTCGTCATTTAAATATTTTTTGCTGAATAATAATTGCTGGGTTTTGGTATCCCATCCATTGATTAATCCGTTTAAACTGCCTACAAAAATAAAATGATTGTCTTTGCTCAATTCAAAAGCTGCATAGCTTTCCCCCTCGGGTAGTGCAAACTGTTTTAAATTTTCTTTTTTATTATAGTCCCAAAAAGAAATAATGTTTTTACTAAATTCTGTATAGGCGCCATAACGCTCATCATTTAATAAAAGATATTTATTTTCTATAAAGCTGGGCGCATAATAAAGGGTTTCATTTTTTCCGTTTCGCAGGTCTATTTTAGATACTTCATTGTGCAACACAACCAGGCCATTGTCATCCTGGGTAAACTGAACACTCATTACAATGTTGGCAAAAGATTGAATGTCTTTATAATTAATGGTGGTATTATTCCTGATATCCCAGCCGGCAAAATTATAAATCCTCAATGGCCCACCAAGGCTAAACCTGGCAATAACAGACTGGCCATCGTTGCTGAATTGTAAGTCTGCCAGCGGAAACGCTTTTAAATTGGTGCTATACAATCTCTCATATTTATCGCTTAGTTGCACTATTAAAAAACTGTCCTTAGCGGTAGGGAAACATATATACTTACTGTTTGGGCTAAACGATTCTGAGGCATAATAGGTGCTGGTGCCCTGCGAAAAAACACCGAGCTTGTAGGAAAAGATAATTTTGTGGGTTTCTGTACTCCTGATGGTCAAAAGGGAATCTGTAGAAACCACGCTCATGTATTTTCCATCATTGCTCAGTTTTACAGAAAGTGCTTTGCCTTTGTATTTATACCATCTTGTCATTTCATCCGTGTCTGTATCCCATCTGTATACCATGCTATCGGCTCCCGCAGAGTACAGGGTAGAACTAAATTGTGGGTGAAGGGCAAGGCCGTAAACAGTTCCTTTATGCAGTTTAAGCGTCTTGGTAATTTCTCCGGTTTGAATATTGCGGAATTTAATTAATGAATCCCTTCCTGCAGTTACCAAAAATTTGTTGTCGTTGGAGAACCTG
>JBKJKD010000346.1:0-4088 GCA_046597635.1 Ferruginibacter sp.
TTAATCTCTCATTACCTTGCAGTAAAACTTTTGCAGCATGTTTTCTATCACTTCCTCATCCCGCCAGGGATTCGACATTGTTACACTTACCGACGAAAGTAGCCGAACCACTGTGGATATTCTTCCATACTGCGGTGCATTGCTCCATGGGTTTACCATATTGCACAAGGGCGCTGAAGTGAATGTGGTGAGCAGCTATACCAGCCAGCAGGAATTGAAAGAGTCATTTGAAGCAAACGGATTTAAAAGTGCCAAGCTTTCGCCATTTGTGTGCCGGCTAAAAAATGGCAGCTATCATTATGGTGAAAAAGATTACAAGGTCAATAAATTTTACCTTGGCGAACATGCTATCCATGGTTTAATATACGATAAGGCTTTCAGCATTCTGAGCCAGGACAGCGATTCAGAAAAAGCCAGTGTAGAGCTGCTGTATGAATACCGTGGAGAGGATGCGGGCTATCCTTTTCACTACGATTGTAAAGTAACATATACGCTGGCTGCAGACAATAATTTAACCATCAGAACCAATATCATCAACAAAGATGCAGGCATGATTCCAGTAGCCGATGGCTGGCACCCGTATTTTACTTTTGGTAAAAAAATAGATGCATGCCAATTGGAATTTCAAAGTAAAGCAATGCTTGAATTTGATGAGGGTCTTATACCCACTACAGAGCTTATCCCTTACCAGGAATTTGGATCACTGAAAGCAATAGATGATCAGTTTTTTGACAATTGCTTTACGGTAAATTTTGCTGAATGCCAGCCGATGTTGGTGTTTCGAGATCCTGAAAGCAAACTACAATTACAAATCAGTCCGGATAAATCGTACCCCTACCTGCAGATTTACACACCGCCAGATCGCAACAGCATAGCATTTGAGAACCTAAGTGCAGCACCCGATGCATTTAACAATGGCCTGGGCCTGGTATCTTTAGCAGCAGGGCAGCAGGTAAATTTTACAACAAGTTATAAATTGGTAGCGCTTTAAATTGCTGTATACTTATACTTTGATGTAGATCTTCTTTTTGTGTAGCAACCATGCAAAAAACCACATCATGGCTATAAAGCACAAAGCATAAAGCAGTGAGCCAATCCTTGGGTCCGAAGTGAACAGCGGTTTGCACACATGTTCGTAAAACCACGCAAAAGGAGTAAGGTATTTTGGTTTGCCCTCGTCTGTTAACCCATTCGATATTCTGATAAGCGCAAGGCCTCTTGGCAACAAGGCGCTAAGTGCAAAAATGAACAACGCATTTTTTCCAAACACATCAAAGAAGCTGCTCCAGGCCCCGGTAGATTTTTTAAATTCTATCAGGTAAATTAATACCGACAAAACTATCAATGCCAACCCTGTTGTATAAATAGTATAACTGCTGGTCCATATTTTTTTGTTGAGGGGGAAAACCATGTCCCACATAAAGCCGGTAAAGATCAATACAGCACCCGCTACAAATAATCCATTGAGCATTTCGGCAGTTTTACCTTTGGTTAAAATGTACTGTCCTACAAGGTAGCCGAAGATCACCTGCACAATAGAACCGATGCTGCTCATGATACCTTCGGGATCGAACGGACGTCCTTCGCCGGCATACATATGTTTGGCTCCTAAAATCTTAAGGTCGAACTCGGTACCAAACCAGCCTGCGAGGCTGTATGGGTCTGCAGGGTTTAGCGCCACACAGAGAAACCAGTAAAACAACAACAAGAAAGAAGCAGCTACAAATGCGCCCCTAAGTTTAAAAACATGAATGATGATGGCAGCAAAAAGGTAGCTCACGGCTATGCGTTGCAACACACCAAAAATACGAAGTGTTTCAAATGGGCGGGCTACCAGGCTTCCTTCGCCATTAAATTTTATAAATGGAAACCAGTTGAGGAAAAGGCCGATTAAAAAAATAAGTACACTCCGCTTGAGTACTTTTTGCCAAAAGATATTTTTCTCTTCCAGCCTTGGCAGCACGAAGGCCATGGCATTGCCTACGGCAAAAAGGAAAAAAGGAAATACCAGGTCGGTAGGCGTGACGCCATGCCAACTCGCATGTTCTAAAGGCGGAAAAATATGCGACCAGCTTCCCGGGTTGTTTACCAAAATCATCAGCGCCACGGTGGCACCTCTAAAAACGTCGAGGGAGTAAAAGCGTTGGTTCATGCAATAAGATTGGTTGGTAATGATGGGTTGAGGGTTTGAAGTTAAACAGAAATTTTTGATGTGTAGGAAAGACAGGAAACTGTCATCATTCAAAACAACTTCTAAAAGTAGATGCTACATTTCTACTCAAGAAAATTATGGCTGAGTGCAGCGTAATTTTTTGGTCTCAATTAACCGAAGGAAAGTATCTTGTAAGTGTATAAAGATTAAATATGAAACGAGTTATTTGGGTTGTAGTACTGGCATTGCTGGCATATGGTATTCGTTATGCCTGGTTGTCTTTCCCCATCATGAGTGGGTTTACCGCAAAAAATATGTGCTCTTGTGTGTTTGTGGCCGGGCGGGCAGACTCAAGTGTGGAGGCAGAGGAGTTGGGCGACTTCCCTTTGTCTTTGGCCAACTACTCCATTGACCGGGCATCCGGCTCGGTAACAGCCACTGTGTTGGGCCTAGCCAAAAAGAAGGCTATTTACCGCAAAGGGTTTGGCTGCACTTTGATCAATGAAGTTTCTGAAGAAATGCTGAGGAATCAAACAGCGCCGCCGTTGTTAGCAGCACCTGCAGATACAATTCAAAACATACAGCCAGCGCCGGCAAATGTTGATGTGCTGCGCCTGCAAGCCATATTGCAGCAGCATGTAAACCAAACCAACACAAAATTGCAGCATGAAGCTAGGGCGGTAGTAGTGCTGTATGATGGCCAACTGCTGGCAGAAAATTATGCACCTGGCTTTGATAAAAACTCCCGCATGCTGGGATGGTCTATGGCAAAAAGTATCACGAGTGCGCTGGTTGGGTTACTGGTAAAAAAGGGCAAGCTTGATGTAAACAAGCCGGCACCAGTGCCGGAGTGGGCAGACCCAAAAGATGAGCGGAATGCCATCACATTAAAAAATTTGTTACAGCAAAACAGCGGGCTCGATTTTGAAGAGAACTATGCCAAATACAGCGATGCTACCAAAATGCTTTTTGCCAAAGCAGACATGGGTGAATATACCGCCAGCCGCCCATTAAAAGTGCAGCCGGGTAGCGAGTTTTACTACAGCAGCGGCAACAGCAATATCTTAAGCAGGATCATCAGGCAAACAGTAGGAGATAAAAATTATCATGCGTTGATCTACGACTCCTTGTTTAGAAAAATTGGTATGTACAGCGCCCTGATAGAACCCGATGCAAGCGGCACTATGGTAGGTTCTTCTTATCTATATGCCACTGCCCGGGATTGGGCACAGTTTGGGTTATTGTATTACAACAAGGGTGTTGTAAGTGGGGAACAATTATTTACCGCAGATTGGGTTGCGCAAACATTAGCTCCATCTCCTTCAGATAAACTGCAACAATACGGCTATCAGTTTTGGTTGAATGGCATGGACCCCAAAAAGCCCTCCCAAAGAAAATTTCCTGCGGCGCCAGCCGATATGTTTTATGCAGGTGGCTATGCCGGGCAAAATGTGTTTATCATCCCCTCTAAAAAATTGGTGATCGTGAGGCTTGGGTTTAAAAAGTGCGATGAGAATGAATTGCTGGGAAAGATATTGGCGTGTGTGAATTAGTGGATTAGTTGACTAGTTAATCAGTAGATTAGTTAATTGGTAAAGTAGTGGATCAGTTGATTAGTAAAGGTTAGTTAGCGGATTATTAAATCGGTGAATTTAGTTGCCCATTCGGGTCTATTCCATTACTACTAATCACAGTTGAACAATCACCAATTCACCAATCACCAGTAAACTAATTTACTAATTACCAGTTGGCCAATCACTAATCAACTAATCACAAATAAACTAATCACTAATCAACTACCCCTCTCACTCAACTCCAGCCACCTCATTTCCTTTTCATCCAATGCTGCAATAATTTCGCTGATGCGGTCGGAGGCTTTTTGTAATTCATCGTATGGCAGGTTGCCGCTCATTTTTTCTTCCAGCTTCTTTTTCTC
>JBKJKD010000006.1:0-2896 GCA_046597635.1 Ferruginibacter sp.
ATGTGGGTAAATCATTCATTGATCCTAATAGCACGAATGATACTTTGAACCTTACCCTGGGCAAAGACAAGCGGGTAGTGGTGAAAAGAGAAAAGCTGGCAGATTTTAGTAGTGTAAAATTTCTGGGTGCAAATAAACTTCAGATTATTACCTATGAACTCACCGTAAAAAACAATAAAAAAGATGCGATTAATTTCATGCTAAAAGACCAATATCCCATTAGCATGAACAAGGAAGTAGAAGTAGAATTGCTGGAGAGCGACGGTGCCGCTATCAACTCAGAAATTGGCGTACTTACCTGGAAGTTACAACTGGCACCCGGCGAAAGCAAGAAGGTGCGGATCAGTTACAGCGTGAAATATCCAAAGGGAAAGCTGTTGAATCTAAATTAAGCCGTGTTAGCTACCAAGCTTTTCAACTGTCCAGCTTCGGTTTGCCCAATTCTTTCACACAGTCTTCGTAAGTAATAAAACAATAAAGCAGCGCTCCAAAGGCGCTGCTTCTATTTACGTTAACTATGTTTTTAAAAAATTAGTAATCGGGTTCCTTTCTAAACACAACTTATCTACCTAAAATATCCTGCACAATTTTTAAATGATGCCGGGTATGGATTTCCATAAAATGAATAACTTCTTGTAATTTAAGATCTCCAAAATACGGGTGGGCAAAGTACTGGTTGGGGTCGAGGGTATTTAACAACGCTACCAATGTTTTAAGCTCATGAAGTTGTTGTTCCAAAGCGATCTCATTGATGTCCGTCGGTAACACCGTTTTGGGTGCCCTACCTTTTCCCCTTGGTATATTGTTAGTGGCGAACACAAGTAGCTTAGCAAAAGAAAAACTCCGTTTGTAGCCAGCCGGGTCAGATGCCGCAATCGTTTCTATGATCCTCCTGAGGGTGAGCATGCTATGCGATAAGTGCCAACCTGCAGACACCTGAGAGACCTTGTTATTTACTGTGGTAAAGGCCGGCAGATGCTGTGCAATTTCTGATAATTGAGCCGTAAGTTTTTGTAGCTGTTTGTTCATGGCTATGGTTGTGCCGTCAAATGTAACGAATTGCTCTTGTAACGAATCTGCCTGCTAGCCTAAAAACTAAAGCCCTCTCCAAATGGAAAGGGCTTTAAATTTTCAGTTCGATTTTTTATTTAGTACCGTACTTCTTCTTATACCTTTCGTTCAGTTGTTTGTGTTTATCGTCCAGGTTTATATCACGGCCTTGTATAAACGCTTTGGTCACAATGCTGCTCTTCATATCCAGTATGTCTCCTTCGCTAATGATGATGTTGGCATCTTTGCCAACTTCCACACTTCCTGTGCGGTTCGAAATGCCCAATATTTTTGCAGCATTTAAAGTAATGCTGGCCAGAGCTTCTTCTTTACCCAGGCCATAGCTTGCTGCAGTGCCCGCATTGAACATAAGGTTTCGCCCGGTGGTCTGCCCATCTTCATCCGTAATTGCAAAGAGCACCCCCGCCTGCTGCAAAGCGGCTGGTGTTTTAAAAGTCTGGTCCACATCATCGTCTTCTGATGTGGGCAGGCTATGCAATTGTTGCAGAATTACGGAGAGGTTGTTTTGTTTCAACAAATCGGCAATTTGATAACTCTCACTGCCACCTACGATCGTAACATCAAAGCCAAACTCTTTTACAAAATCAATCGCTATCAACATCTCTTTTACAAGGTTGCAATGAATGAACAGTTTCTGCGACTTATCAAACAAACCTTTTACCGATTCAAATTTGAGATTGGTAGTAGGGTTCTTTTGCGCCTCGTACACTTTGGCTTCTCTAAAAAAAGCTTTTACTTTTTCTATTCTTTCCATAGCAGCCATCAGTGGGTCTACTTCTGGTTCCCTTCCTGCCCGGGCAGCACCGCCACGTGGCCTGTTAAATAGAGAGGGCATGTAAAAATGCATGGCACCATTTTTATTGTAAACCGCTTCCTCGTAACTCCAGGCATCAAACTGCACTACGCTGCTGCTACCGGCCAGTAATTGACCACTGGGGATGATGTTAGCCAGCAGTATGCCGTTACTCCTCAGCGTATTGATGATTTTAGATTCGGTATTGTAAGCCACAATACTTTGAATGTTTGGATTCAGTTCTCCTAACTCATTAAAGTCATTGCTGCCCCTCACCTGGCTGCCGATTTCCTTCAGGCCAATATTGGTATTGCTTAAGATCAGGCCCGGGTATACATGCTTGCCTGAAGCATCTACCACAGTCACATCACCTGCCGGTGCGGAAAGATCCGTTCCTATTTTTTCAATTTTTCCTTTGCTGATTAATACGCTTGTATTGGAAAGTACCTGGCCGGTACCGGTATGCACCGTACCATTTTTTATGAGTACCATGCCGTTAAAGGCCGGCGCCGGGTAGATGGTCTCCTGTGCGGCTGCACCAAGGCAGCAAAGCAGTGAAGAGAGTATGCTGATGTATTTTTTCATTTTAATGATTTGATTTTTTACTTTAATAAAAAGAAAAGAATTTAACTGCAACAGAATTGACTACCGCTGTTCATTGGCGTCTTCAATAGTCATTAAACCATGGCTGTGTGCATGATCTTCACAGGCATTCACCTGTCTCATACTTGGCGTAGCCGGGCCTACTGGTGCACCTGTTTTCTTTTCGTCAAGCATTTTTTGCACCAGCCTGTTTCGCTCTGCTGCCACCTGCTTGCGCAACTCTTTGTCTTTTTCTCTGTCAAAATACACAATGCCATCTACCAAAGTTTTTTCTGCCTTTGCATAAATGCTCAGCGGATTGTCGCTCCAAAGTACAAGGTCTGCATCTTTGCCAACCTTAATACTGCCCACTGTTTTATCAATATGTAACATCATGGCGGGGTTAAGGGTTACCATTTTAAAGGCATCCTCTTCACTCATGCCACCATA
>JBKJKD010000023.1:0-5803 GCA_046597635.1 Ferruginibacter sp.
TACTTTATTGGAACAAAACAAACAAGCAAACGTTCTATTAAAGGGAACAGCTTATTAAGGCGTAACAGTTGTAATTTTATCTTTCTATAAAGTATCAATATGGGAGAAACAGATCGGTTCGGGGAATACAAAAGACCTAAAAAAGGTATTTTGCTGGGGCATGACGGCAATGCCCTGGTAGCGCTGTTTGCGCTCAATGTTATCTTCTTTTTAGTCTTGGTATTGATAGAGGTAGTGTACTCTTTTATGCAGATGCCCGCAGGTTCCTACAATGTTGAAGTAGTGCAATGGTTCGCCTTACCCGGTGGCCTCACCAGGTTTAGCGAAAGGCCCTGGACGATTCTTACTTATGTTTTCAGCGATACCGGTACCAACATTGTGCGATTGATCAGTAATATGATTTGGCTTTGGGCCTTTGGTTATCTGTTACAACAAATGGCAGGCAACGACAAGCTATTGCCTATTTACCTTTATGGTGGTGTAGCGGGTGGGTTGATTTTTATTCTTGCACATTACGCCGTGCCCTCCGCAAGAGCTACATCAGGGGTAGATGCTTTGCTGGGCGCCAACGCTGGCACGCTCGCTGTGGCCATGGCCACCACCACGCTTTCTCCCGATCATCGGTTTTTTACCCAGATCCGAAATGGCATCCCTATTTGGGTGTTAATGAGTGTATATATTTTAATTGATTTTGCAGGAGTGGCGGGTCAGGCTCCGAGCCACAGTTTATCGCATCTTGGAGGTGCGCTTGCTGGTTTTCTTTTTGTAGTATTCATGCGCCGGGGTTACGATGGCAGCATCTGGATGAACCAGTTTTATCATTGGCTCATGAACCTTTTTAATCCGTACAAAAAACCGGGCAAGGATAAAATCAAAGAAAAGATTTTTTACAAAACGGGCAGCCGTAAGCCGTTTGAAAAAACCACGCTTGTTACCCAGCAAAGGATAGATGATATTTTAGATAAGATTAACCAGAAAGGATATCATTTCTTAACTGAAGAGGAAAAAGAAATATTAAAGAAGGCCGCAGAAACGGATGATATCTGAACGTGAAGGGGATTGTTAAATATTAATACTCAATTTTCGCCGGGCTTTGCCAACGATTTAATTGGCTAATTTCGCTCCATACCTAAAACATCCACATAGGATAGACAAATAAAAAAACAATGAAAAAAACCATTCTTTCTCTTACAATTGTTGCAGGCATTGGCCTTGCTGCCTGCAGTGGAAACGACAAACCTGAAAGGGACAATAGTATTGTACCTGCGGCCAGTACAACTGAAGTAGCTCCTCTTGTGGCTGCAGATAGCAATGCCCCCATTCAATTCAAGACCGGTGCGGTAGATCAAAATGTGATTGCCAATAGCAAAACTATACCAGCCGCACAGGCAGCGCAGATAGCACCGGCAGCAGGCTTAAACCCAGCCCACGGACAGCCAGGGCATAGATGTGATATTGCGGTAGGTGCCCCACTTAATTCGGCTCCAACTTCCAACGCTGCTGCACCACAGGTGCAAACTACCAGTGCTCCTGTAGCGGCTCCGGCAAGCATACCTGCTGTGGGTGGAAACGGTACTGCCAAATTAAATCCTCCTCATGGCCAGCCAGGGCACGATTGTGCCGTGCAGGTAGGTGCACCGCTAAAAAATTAATTTAGATTCATTTATTATAAAAAGCCGTTATTCATTTAACGGCTTTTTTAATGTCGAAACTTATTATTGCGCAAAACAATTTACTTTTTTTCAACTTATCTTTAGCCCATGGCTCACCCGGTAAGACGCTTCACCAAGGGCACGTTCGTTTTTTTTAATATTATAGCTGCCCTTTGTTTTTTACTGGGATCCTACGGCTATATTTTCAATCCTACACAATATTGGTTCACAGGTTTTTTTACTTTGGGCGCTTTCTACCTTCTCCTCTTGCTTATTGCATTTTTATTTTTTTGGTTACTGGTAAAACCCAGGTTTATGCTCATTAGCCTGGCAGCAATCCTCATGGCATGGGTGCCTGTGCAGGAATTGATACAGCTAAAGGTGAACAGCGAATTTGATGTAAAGAAAAACCCGGGAACCTTGCGGGTGATGAGCTGGAATGTAGAGCATTTTAAAATTGCAGAGCACAAAACCAACCCGCAGAAAAAAGCAGACATGTTTCGCCTGATAAACATGTACCAGCCCGATGTAGCCTGCTTTCAGGAAATGGTGGGCAGCGATAGTGTACCTGCGGCCATCAATTATTTGCCCGATATTGCCAGGGAACTCAACATGCCATTTTATTATTACAGCTATAACCGCAAGCTAGACTTTGATAAAGATCACCGGTTTGGTATCATCATCTTTTCCCGTCGGCCGATACTGAATAAGCAAAGTGTAAGCTATGGCCCCAATGATTACAATTCTATATTTCAGTATGCAGATATAAAGTTTGAAGAAGACACAGTAAGAATCTTTAACCTGCATTTTCAATCCCTTAAGTTTAGCAGCGAAGACATGCAATATATTGAGCAGCCCGGCATTGATGATGAGGTAGATTTTAAGAAAAGCAAGACCGTGGTTTCCAAGTTTAAAACCGGCTTTTTAAAACGCCAGGTTCAAAGCGAGAGAGTTAAAAAGGAAATGGATAAAAGCCCTTACCCTGTTATTGTATGTGGAGATTTTAATGATGTACCCAACAGCTATGCCTACTATACCGTGGGCAAAGGTTTGCAGAATGCTTTTAACAGGAAGGGTGCTGGCATCGGTCGTACTTATTCTCACATTTCCCCCACGTTGCGCATAGACCATATTTTTGCCGATCAACGATTTACCGTAACTCAATATGTGCGCAACAAGAAAAAAATAAGTGACCATTTTCCCATTGTGGCAGATCTAACCCTCCAGATTCCTTAAATTGCAGTATGACCAGCATACAACCTACCGGTTTTCTATCTCGTTCCCGTTGCAATATTCTGCACCGGCTTTGCTGTTGTTGATTCCAATCTTTTCAAACCAAATTATCTATAATTTCGCCGCTGTACTTCACGGATTAGTTCCAACAGGTAGGTACAGGATCATTTCATTTAATAGCAGTCTTCACACCGTATAACTGAAGAGAAAAATTATACAACATGTCTTTAAAAATATACAACTCTTACAGCAGGCAAAAAGAAATTTTTGAATCTATCACACCCGGCCACGTGGGCATGTATGTGTGCGGACCAACCGTGAGTGGCGAAAGTCACCTTGGCCATGCCCGCCCTTACATTACTTTCGATGTGCTGTACCGCTACCTTACCCACCTGGGTAATAAGGTAAGGTATGTACGCAACATCACTGATGCCGGCCATTTTGAAGAAGAGGGCCGTGAAGCAGAAGACAAGATTTCTAAAAAGGCCATACTTGAAAAGTTGGAGCCAATGGAGCTGGTGCAGAAATATACCAATCTCTACCACTGGGCTATGAAGCAATTCAATTGCATAGAGCCAAGCATTGAGCCTACCGCTACGGGTCACATCGTAGAGCAAATTAACATGATTGAAAAAATCATAAGCGAAGGCTATGCTTACGAAAACAAGGGCTCTGTTTATTTTGATGTGAAGAAATATGCTGCCAATTATGATTATGGTAAGTTAAGCGGCCGTGTGTTGGAAGACCTTTTGGAAACTACCCGGGAGCTGGATGGACAGGAAGAAAAAAGAGACCTCGCAGATTTTGCACTTTGGAAATCGGCAGCACCGGAACATATCATGCGTTGGAAAAGCCCGTGGGGTGACGGGTTCCCAGGCTGGCATATTGAATGCTCGGCCATGGCAACCAAATACCTGGGCGCCGAGTTTGATATTCATGGCGGTGGTATGGATCTTCAGTTTCCCCACCACGAAAGTGAGATTGCACAAAGTACCATTTGCAACCACCGCAGTCCCGTTAAATACTGGATGCACAATAACATGATCACCATCAACGGAAGAAAGATGGGGAAGAGTTACAACAATGTGATTAAGCTTACAGAGTTGTTTAGTGGCGATCATCCTTTGCTGAGCCAGGCTTTTCACCCCATGACGGTACGGTTTTTTATACTGCAAAGTCATTACCGCAGCACGCTCGATTTTAGCAGCCAGGCATTGGCCGCAAGTGAAAAAGCACTCAAACGTTTGTGGGAAGCGTATGAAAATTTGCAGAAGTTGGAAGCTGGCACGAACAACTCCGAAACAGACGAAGCGCTGCAAACAAAACTAACAAACTGGCTGGGCGAACTGGATGTATTTATGGACGATGACATGGGTACGCCCCGCATTTTGGCCAACATGTTTGAAATGGCGCCCATCATTAACTCCCTGAAAGATGGGCTCATAAGACCGGGGGCTATCAGTGTTGCAACCTTGCAGTTGATGAAGGACAAGTTTAAAGTTTACCTGGAAGATATCATGGGCCTGCAACCCGTTTCTGATACCAGCAACGAAAAGTTTAACGCTGTAATGCAATTGCTCATTGATATTCGCAAGGAGGCAAAGGGTAAAAAAGACTTTGCCACTTCAGACAAAATTCGCAACCAGTTGGCAGATGCCGGTATCTTGCTCAAAGACGAAAAAGGCGGGGACATGAGCTGGGCTGTAGCCTGACGATATGGATTTTCTTTATCAAACGAGGTTCTAAGCTAAATGCTTTAGAACCTTTTTTGATGGGAATAAATGATCGGCCTGCTTCAGTTTCACTCCTTTCTTTTGATGGTTCACTCCTTAAATTTTCGATTCTATTCCACTTTGAAAATCTATCGGTGATAAACTTTGTTTATCATTTCAAACAAAAAACCATTTAAAATGAAAATCAACCACCTTATTTCAAGACTCCCCGTGCTATTGGCATTTGGGGCATTAGTAAGTTTTACATCATGCAAAAATGATGATCCTGTTCCCGTAGACAATACCATTACCAGTAAAGTTGTAGCTGATCCTAATTTCAGTACGCTGGAACTGGCTGTGGGCAGAGCCGGCCTTGCAGCCACCTTGAGCGGCGCTGGTCCATTTACTGTTTTTGCCCCGGATAATGCTGCATTCGCTGCCGCCGGCATTACGGAAACAGTACTAAACAGCTTAACGCCAGCACAGGTAAGTGCCATTTTATTGTACCATACCATTCCTGCAAAAATCCTTGCTGCAGATGTACCAGCCGGGCCCAATGCAAGAGTGGTAACAGCAGGAGGCGACTCTGTTTTTGTAACCCGAAACGCAGCAGGCGTTTTTGTAAATGGCATACAGGTTACCCAAGCCAACATAGAGGCAAGTAATGGTGTGGTGCACAAAATTGGAAGAGTGCTGAACCCTCCTGCAGGAAATATTGTAGTAACCGCTACCGCCGCCGGTCTTGATTCTCTGGTTAAAGCGGTATTGCGTGCAACCAATGGCCCGGGTGGAGACCCTACACTGGCAGGTACATTGAGTAATGCAACCTTAACGGTATTTGCACCAACCAATGCCGCATTTACCGGCCTGCTGGGAGCTTTATCGCTTACAGACATTAACCAAATTCCTGTAGCTACTTTATTGGCTGTCCTGAGGTACCATGTAGTGGGTGGAAGAGCATTCTCATCTGACCTCGCCAATGGTCCTTTAACTATGCTGGCAGGTGGTAATACTACCATCAGTCTTACCAGTGGAGCCACCATTAGAGGAAACGGAAATGGTACAAACGCATCTAACATTACAGCAACCAATATTGTGTGCCGCAATGGTGTAGTACATTTAATAGACAGGGTTCTGTTGCCTTAATGATCGATCCCTTTTATTTTGTTGAAAAGCCCCCAAAAAACATAGCATCAACGGTGAACA
>JBKJKD010000290.1:0-2556 GCA_046597635.1 Ferruginibacter sp.
CCAGCTTCCCCTTTGGTGGCTATAATCCTTCCATCTGGTAATTCTCGGTTTGGGCCAAAGAGCACGAATTTTTTAGTTACCAGCCCGAGCCTGTTTTCTGGCACGATCACCATCCCAAAGAAAACTCTTAGTATGAATTTGTAAAAAACGAGTGAAAATAAAATTACCAGTATCCACCAGTAATTTGTTAGAAAATCTGAATAGTTCATTGTTGTTTGTTTTGGTTTAAAGAATAATATTTTTTGTTACGGGCATTTGTATTTCAATCAAGCATTGTTGTGTCACTCACTTGTACGGCATACCGTTTTTGAGCTTTACCTATGCAACGTAAAGCAAGGAAGATGTGCGTACACAGGGTTGCTTCACCACAGCTTACAAAATGTTGATAATATTAATTAAAGAAAAAAGAAGGTGGCTTAACTCGCTGACGGAAGTTGAAAAGGCAAGCAGCAATAAGATGGTACATTTTTCATTGGAGCGATGCTCCGTTTAATTTTGAAATGTGAAGGTATAAACAAGCGGGCATATGCAATGATAAATCTGGTAAGGGTGGAAACGTTTCTTTCACAAATGGTAAAGTATGTATGATGAATGGCAGAAAGTCAAAAATTGGCGAGATTTGCGGTTCGCTAACAACAATTTTACATGAATGAAAATTTGGAACCAACAGATCAATCCCAGCCTTACCGTGACGACACTCTACCGCTCATTCAACTTAGCCGGAAGAAGGCTTCTAAAAATGACAGCCCGTTAGAAAAGGAAATGCGGCGGTTCAATAAATTAATCAAAGAAATAAAGGAGCAGGAGCAGGCCAATGCACAGCAGCAAGAAGCCGATGATCGATACCAGCAATTGTTTTTTAAAAAGGTGCATCCACTGTTAATAGAGTTGGCACATATACAACTGGCATTTATAGACAAGCTGGAAGCCGTATTTTATGCCAATAAGTTTTCTAAAAGCCAGGAAGAATCTTACCTGAATTTTGCAATTCCTGTGTTGCACGATGCAGCGCAGTATCTGGATGCAGCAATATATAAACTGGATAACTATATCACCTGGCTACAAACCATTTTGCCAAAACGAAATAAGCCGCAGGCGCTGGCTGATGAAGAGGAAGCCGAAACAATAGAGGAGGAGGAAGATTTCGTTTTTGACAAAGACTTTTTTAAAAACGAAAGAGCGAGTGAACAACCATTACCAGATGAGCTGGCAAAAAAATCGATTACAGAATTGTACAAAGAGCTTGCAAAACTCATTCACCCCGACCTGGAGCAGGATGAGCAGCGCCGCCACAGCAAAGAGCAATTGATGAAGGAGTTAACCGAAGCAAGAGACAAGGATGATGTTCATGCGATGTTGATTATTCGTCAAAAGGCAGATCAAATAAACAAGCATACAGCAGGGCCACAGTCGCATTCTTTACACCTGCTAAAGACGTATAACCAGGCTATGAAGAAGAAGCTCGATGTTTTAAAACGAAGCTTGCAGCAAAAAGTATTTCAGAGTTTTGGCTCCAAAGAATCGTTTTATGCCCATGGTAGAAAGCCAGCCCCTGTAGAAGCACGAATTAAAAATGACATTGTTCAAATAAAAGAGCTTCAACAAAATTTGCAAGCCAATACCCGGTACATCAACACCGCTGCAGATTTGAAAGAGCTACTGCAGCAATTGTAAATTAATGTGCGCCGTCAAGGCTTTCTACCACCGAGGGCTGGCGGCGGGCGTACCAAAGGTAGTACCACGCCAGTACTACAATTCCTCCCACAAATGGAATTACTGCAAGGTATTTATAAGTGACAGTCCCATAAACAAAGAGCACATCAAAATGAAAAAATTCGCTGATCATCCAATAAGAGTTGGCGATGATCCACAACACAATGGAAAGGTTATGTGCCCATTCGCTTTTCATATGCCGGGTGCGCCAGGCTATCACCATGGCTATAATAAGCGTCGGAAAAATCATGGCGATACCAAGTGGGCGCCAAAACATGCACCAGCTAAGATCTTTAAACAACCAAAAAACGATGTGCAGGTTTTCCATCTTCCGGTAGCGTAAGGGAATGTTGTAGGTTGCTTCTTGATTCATTCTAATAAACTGCTGCTTGTTATCAGCGCATTAAAAATAGTGAAATAGCCACAGCCGCCGCCCTTGCGGGAAAATTTATTTTTTATGACAGCAAAATTCCTACGGCTAATAAAGTGCTTCACATGTAAAATCCCTTCTTGTTTCTAAGAACAAGAAAGGGATTTTTTAAGATTCACCACCATCATTCATCAGATATCATCCACCAAAATGAAAATCACAAATCATAAATCAAAAATCGTAAATCACTCCACATTTACTCTTATGCCCTCGCTATGACTGCTAAACTCTGGCGCATACATACTTTGAATGGTAGTAATGCCATTGCTGAAATTTCCGATGTTGGTCACAAACAAGCCGTATTCAAAAACATAAGTGCCCCTGGGCAGCTGGCTAAAAAAGAAACTGGTGCTGGCGTCTTTGGTAGTTTCGTAATACCCAAGGCCGCCCTGGTATTTGTAACCGCTCAATAC
>JBKJKD010000031.1:0-3941 GCA_046597635.1 Ferruginibacter sp.
GCAAGGGTTCACAATCTTAAAAATGTAACTGTTACCATCCCACGCAATAAATTGGTAGTAGTTACAGGTGTGTCCGGCTCCGGAAAATCTTCTCTTACTATAGATACTTTGTTTGCCGAAGGGCAACGTCGTTATGCAGAAAGTCTGAGTGCTTATGCACGGCAGTTTATGCAGCGTATGAACAAACCAGATGTAGATTATATAAAAGGTTTGTGCCCCGCCATTGCTATTGAACAAAAAGTAATAACAAGAACTCCCCGCAGCACAGTAGGCAGTATGACGGAAATTTATGATTACCTGAGGCTCCTTTATGCCCGCACTGGCAAAACGATATCGCCGGTAAGTGGCCGTGTTGTAAAGAAAGATGATGTGCCCGATGTAGTGAAAGTTATACAGGAATGTAAAGAGGGGGATAAGATATTGTTACTGTCTGCTTTTAAAAGCCATGCCAACAGGGATGAAAAAGAAGAATTAAATATCTTATTGCAAAAAGGATTTTCCAGGTTGTATGCAGCTGGAAAAATAATTAGAATAGAGGACCTGTTGGAAACAACAGAACAACGCAAAAAAAAGGTAGAAACATTTATACTGATAGACAGGTTAGTAAAAAAAGATTTCGATGAAGATGATCTTCACCGCATAGCAGATTCTATAGGGCTTGCTTTTTATGAGGGCGAAGGAGTAATGCACCTGGAGATTAATGAAGACAAAAAGATTTATTTCAGCAATAAATTTGAGCTTGACGGAATTAGTTTCGAAGAACCCGTGCCCAATTTATTTTCGTTTAACAATCCCTTTGGTGCTTGCCCTGTTTGCGAAGGCTTTTCGCAGATACTCGGCCTCGATCCCGATCTTATTATTCCAGACAAACGATTGAGCTTATACGAAGGTGCGGTGGCTCCCTGGAAAGGCGAAAAAATGGGGGAGTGGAAGGAGGCTTTTATACGTGCCGCCAAAAAGTTTGATTTCCCCGTGCATAAACCCATCATGGATCTTACGGCCACACAATTAAAACAGCTTTGGGAAGGCAATGCACATGTTGATGGAATCAATGCATTTTTTAAAGAGGTAGAGCAAAATCTTTACAAGGTACAGTACCGGGTAATGTTAAGCAGGTACCGCGGCAGAACGCTTTGCACAGCATGTGACGGCTACCGCCTGAGAAAAGAGGCATTGTACGTAAAGGTAGCAGGCAAACACATAGGAGAACTTTGTGAGATGCCAGTGAAAGACCTGCAGGTTTGGTTTGATCAGTTGAAGCTGAATAGCTATGATGAGCAGGTGGCAAAAAGAATTTTATTAGAACTTCATCACAGGCTTAAAACGCTTATAGATGTTGGCCTCGGCTATCTTACCCTCAACAGACTTGCTAACTCTCTGAGTGGTGGCGAGAGCCAGCGTATTCAACTTACCCGTAGCCTTGGCAGCAACCTCACCAACTCCTTATATATTTTAGACGAGCCTTCTATTGGCTTACATAGCCGGGATACGGAACGCCTGATCACTGTTTTAAAAGAGTTGAGAGACCTGGGAAATACCGTGGTGGTGGTAGAGCACGATGAGATGATGATGCGCCGGGCAGATCATATTATTGACATGGGACCCCTGGCCAGCCATCTCGGTGGCGAAGTGGTAGCTGCAGGAAACTATGATGAACTTATAGCAGACAAGAATAGTTTGACAGGGAAATACCTGTCGGGTAAACTGACCATTGACCCTCCAAAAACTTTACGCAAATGGATAAGGTCTGTAACGGTAGAAGGTGCCAGGCAAAACAACCTGAAAGATATTACGGTGGAGTTTCCCCTGAATGTGTTGTGTGCGGTGAGCGGTGTAAGTGGCAGTGGTAAAACTACACTCGTAAAACAAATCTTATACCCTGCCTTGCAAAAATTAAAAGGCGAAGGAGTGGAGAAGCCAGGTTTATTTAGAGCTTTGAAAGGAGATGTTGATTACATCAGCCAGATAGAACTGGTAGATCAAAACCCCATTGGTAAATCTAGCAGAAGCAACCCTGTGACCTACATAAAAGCCTATGACGAAATACGGGATCTTTTTGCAAAGCAACCCCTGAGTAGGATGCGGGGCTTTATGCCAAAACATTTTTCTTTTAATGTAGATGCTGGCAGATGTGATGCTTGTAAAGGTGAAGGGGAACAATTGGTAGAAATGCAGTTTTTAGCCGACGTTCATCTGTTATGCGATGTATGCGGTGGTAAGCGTTTTAAAGATGAAGTGCTGGATGTGCAATACAGGCAAAAAAATATTTACGATGTGCTGGAAATGAGCGTAGATGAAGCCATTGAATTTTTTAATGCACCCGCTTCCATTGCAGGCAAAGACGGCACAGATGGAAAGGATGTAGCCAAAAAAATTCAGCCCTTAAGTGATGTTGGCCTGGGCTATATAAAACTCGGTCAGTCATCCAATACCCTAAGCGGTGGCGAAGCTCAAAGGGTGAAGCTAGCTTCTTTTTTAGGAAAGGGTAAAGCGCAAGGGCATATCCTTTTCATTTTTGATGAGCCTACTACGGGTCTCCATTTTCATGATATAAAAAAATTACTGGCTTCGTTTAATGCCCTGGTAGAGCAAGGGCATTCTATACTCGTGATTGAACACAATACTGACGTTTTAAAAAGTGCGGATTGGATCATTGACCTTGGACCCGAAGCTGGTGAGGCCGGCGGTAACCTGGTGTTTGAAGGCAAACCCACAGATTTAAAGAAATGTAAGGGGAGTTATACGGGGAAATTTTTATAGGGTCATTTTTGATTCCCTGCCTTAAGAAAACCTATTTTCTCCTGTTACTATTAGGAGGGTGGCAAAAGCTAACCACGGCTTTAAAGGTACAATAGTGAAAATAGTTGTTGGGATGAAAGAACAAGTATCTAAAATTTTAGACAAGCTGTTTTTAAAAAAAGCGGAGTGATTTACTAAGAGATCACAAAGATTTTTTTGAGAATTAATTGTTACTTTAGAGATATAATTAATTTGTTCGTATCTAAAACCATAGAGCTCTTTTACCTTTTCTTTCAGGGTGTGATAGTATTCCAGGCTTTCTTTCTCGGTATTTTATGGGTTATCACTAAGCGAAAAGATATTCTTTACTATGCTACTTTTTTATTGCTTTCTGCCATTTATTTCTTTTTAAACGCACCCAATACTTTTTTTGGTCTGAACGATAATGATATATTTAGCTCCGCTATTTACTTGCAAGGCAATATTCCCCTTATCATACTTACCAACCTGGTTTATGTGTTGTTTCTGAAAAGTTTCTTTTCAGAAATCTACCAAAGTTCGTTGTTGGACAGAATTTTTCTGTTTACTCTATTGCTTACGCCGCTGTTAGTGCTGTCCTTTTTTGTGTGCAGGTATTTTGAAATAGAAACCCAGCCCATCTTTTATATCGTAAATTTTTTAACAGCTGGGGTAAGCATTTTTATTGTAAGCTCAGTTTTCAGGTATCGCATGCCAAACACGGGTTGGGTAGCCTGGGGCATGGTATTCAATATATTGGGTACAGGTATAACTATTTGGATGATAGTACTGGAACGTTATGGCGTTCGCAATACCCTTACATTCGGGTACCCTTTGGTTTTTATGCGTTTAGGTATTCTTGCAGATATGTTATTCTACCAGGTAGCACTGCTAAAAAAATGGCATTTTCAGGAAAAAGAATTAGCCATACAGCAACTCAAAAGCCAGTTGGCGGTAGAGAAAGTTCGCAATCAGATAAGCAGGGAATTACATGATGATATCGGCTCTACCTTAAGTGGTATCTCTATGTATAGTCATTTAGCAACAGACCAAATAAAACGTGCCGACTATACAGCCGTTCAAAAATCACTTTTTGTAATGCAGGAGAATGCTAGCGATACGGTAAACAAATTAAACGATATCGTGTGGCTGGCAAATCCTGATGAGGATTCTTTACAAAAGTT
>JBKJKD010000024.1:0-2653 GCA_046597635.1 Ferruginibacter sp.
CGGTAGCATTCGGCCTCGTGGGGTTTTGTTGGTTACTGGTGTAGCCGCCCGGGCCAGTCCATGTATACGTAGCCACACCAGGCGTGGAAGTATTTGCTGTGAGAAAAATTGTGTTACCACTGCATATCGGGTTGCTTCCTGTAACCACCGGCATTGCAGGGGGATTAGGATCTGCTAACGTAAAGGGACCAACGCTGTTGGAAGGACAATTATTTAACTCTACATAAAAGCCGGTATAATTTCCGGCGCCCAGCCCAGCAATGGTAATGGAGCCTGAAACGTTTGAACTTAAGATGACCGTTACAGGAGTTGCATTAAAATTATAGTGCACGGTATACGGGGTAGATGGCACGAGCCCCGTTAGGGTAACCGTTCCCGTACTTGACCCACAGGTGAGCGGATTGCTGCTGCTACTGCCGCTGATGACAGGCACCGGATTCACCAGTACGCTGATGGCTGCCCTTGGTCCTTCGCAGCCAGTTGCAATACTTACTTGGCTCGCATAATATATGGTGGTGCCAAGAGCAGTGGTTTGTGGTATGGGAGCCGTTGTAGCACCCGTACCTCCGGTGGGGGTGGTATACCAAAGCAGACTATTGCCGGCGGTAGCAGTAGCCGATAAGGCAACTGCAATGGCATTCTGACAATAGGCAACCGGGGTAGTAACTGCAGGAACCAATGGCCTTGGGTTTACCCTCACTAAAAAACTTTGTTGACTGGTACAAAGCCCATTGGAAACTGTAACATTGATGATACCGCTAATGGGCAATGCCGTAGCATTGGTCGTTGTAAAAGCAGGAATATTTCCGGTACCCGAAGCCCCTAAACCTATAGCGGTATTGCTGTTGGTCCAGGTAAATGTTGCGCCTGTTGTGGTACTTGTAAAACTAAATGGCCCTGCCGTTTCTCCCACACACAAGGTATCGGAAACGGGGATCGCAAGATCTGGAACAGGATTTACAAGAAGTTGAACTGTGACCGTGGTAGTACCGCATTCGTTGGTTACAGAGAGCGTGATGTCATGATTGCCGGGTGTTGAGAATGTAACCGGGCCGGGAACAGGCAGGTTAGATGTGGCTGGTGTTCCGCTGGCAAAAGTCCATGCATAAGTTGTAGCAGCAGTGAGAAAACAATTTACGGTAGCAGTTGGGCTTACAGTTTGGCCCTGGCATATTGCAGGCAAATTAGCAAGAGTAACATTGGGTTTGTCCTTTACAATAACTGTTCTCGTGACCACCGCAGATGAACAGGTTAAGCCCGGAGAAATCGTTATTAAACCAATGGTATAGGTGCCGGGATTTAAGAACTGGAACTCCGGATTAGCGGAGGTAGCGTTTGTACCATTCAAATAAATGAAAGATGATGTATTGGGCAAACAGCCGGTTGCGGACGCATAGGTAACCGTCCAGTTATAAATGTTAGCACCACAAAAAGCGGCATTAGTGTTATTGGTAGTTTTTACGGTGAGGGGGCTACAGCCAGTGCTATTGTCTATGCTAAATGCAGCCACCGGATCTGGGTTCACGCAAATGGTTCTTGTAACCGAGTCGGTAAGACAGGTGGTGTTACCCGTTAATAATTTGATGGAATAATTACCGGGTGTATTAAAATTAATAACCAAAGGTGTTGAACCTGTGAGCCAGAAATTAGTGTTGCTGGAACCGAAATTATTTCCCAATGTTCCTGACACTACAGTCCATCCTGTAGCCGGTGTAATTTGCCAAACAAATTTACCAGGCGTGCAACTTCCCCCGGTGATTTCGTTGTTGGCACCGGTGGTGTTACTGAATGTTACGTTGTTGCTTACGCAAACAGTGTCGTTGGCTGAAATACCAAACGTTGGAATAGATTTTTGTGAAACATAAATGGGTACTACTATGGCAGAGCTTGATGCACAAGCATTGGATGCCTGGATGGTAGCAGAAAAAGAATTGGCGTAAATAGAACTGGTAGTGCCACAAGAGGTAGCATTAAAAGTATGACTCACACTAGCTGGAGCCGGAAAAGGTAAAGTCACTACAGGGCTTCCGTCGTTAAAGGTTACGGTATAAACGGTACCCGGCGGATGAGAAGCAGTACCTGTTATAGGAAAGGTAAGTGTACTGCCCGTACAGATAGACGTATTGCCGGGATTTTCCAAACCAAGGCTAGGATTGCTACCTAAAAAAATGGAATAGGTGCTGGTGTCTTTACATCCATTTTGACCCGTAACTATAAATTGCAGATCTGTAGTGCCTACAGGATAAGTGTGAGAAATAATAAAGGGTGGCGGAGGAAATACAGTTGCATTAAAATCGGGACTACCATCTCCCCATACGATCTGATAATTGGTATTGGTAGCTGTAGTGGTGGTACTATTAAAAAAATCGAATAGCCCCGATGGGGCGTTGGTACAAATTTTAAAATATTTTTTGTTGTTGTAAATTCCATAACCCGGCCCGCCGAGTGTGGCATCAGGCAGTTGTGTTGTGGTAACCGTTCGGGTTGTAGTTGCGGTGCAGTTAAAAGCAGATGTAACGGTAAGTGTAACCGTAAAAGTCTGGGTAACATTTCCGGGTGTTCCTACAAAACGATGGTTTGGATTGAGCTGTGTAGAGGTATTGCTTGCACCTGAATTTGGATCGCCAAAATTCCACAAATAAGTTGCTCCACC
>JBKJKD010000119.1:0-18749 GCA_046597635.1 Ferruginibacter sp.
GACAAACGAATTAAAATGGGTGATCGGGTGCTGGTGACTACGCTCACTAAGCGTATGGCAGAAGAAATGGACAAGTATCTGCACCGTATCAACATCAAAAGCAAATACATCCACAGCGAAGTGCACACGCTGGAACGTATTGAAATATTGAGAGAGCTTCGCCTGGGCACCATAGATGTGTTGGTAGGTGTAAACCTGCTGAGAGAAGGGCTGGATTTGCCCGAAGTGTCTTTGGTTGCCATTTTAGATGCAGACAAAGAAGGATTTCTCCGCAATGAAAGAAGTCTTACTCAAACTGCTGGCCGGGCAGCCCGCAACGTAGATGGCTTAGTAATTTTTTATGCAGATAAGATGACGGAGAGCATGCAAAAAACGATTGACGAAACCAGCCGCAGAAGAGAAAAACAAATAGAATACAATACCAAACATGGCATTATTCCTACTACCATCATAAAGTCCCGAGAGCAGGTTTTTGCCCAAGGCAGTGTCTTAGATGTAAAGGGTTATGACCCTGCCAACCCTTATTCTATTGGGCCGGATGAAGAGTTAGTAAATGTTGCTGCAGAAGACCAGGAAGTGTTCAAGACCATTCCACAAATGGAAAAAGCGGTGGGTAAAATTAAAAAAGAGATGGAGAAGGCAGCGAGAGACCTGGACTTTATGGAAGCTGCACGGCTGCGTGACGAAATGTTTAAAATGCAAAAAGAGTTGGAGGGGATGAAAAAGTAGCCGCCCCTACCTGGCGTATGATAAACTCTACAACAGATAAAAGTATTTAAATAAAAAGAGCCAGCAGTTGCTGGCTCTTTTTATTATGGGTAAAAGTTATTAATCCAAATTCTCAGGCCGCATCATCGGGAACAACAACACATCCTGAATAGAATGTTGGTTGGTGAGCAACATAGCAATTCTGTCTATACCAAAGCCAATACCACTGGTGGGCGGCATACCATATTCGAGGGCCCGTAAAAAATCATAATCAATAAACATGGCTTCATCATCGCCACGCTCCATCAGTTTGGTTTGTTCTTCAAAACGTTCCCGTTGTTCCAATGGATCGTTTAACTCCGTGTAGGCATTGGCAATTTCTTTTCCATTGCACATCAATTCGAAACGTTCTACCAGTCCCGGCTTGCTACGGTGCTTCTTGGTGAGGGGGCTCATCTCTACCGGGTAATCTGTAATGAAAGTGGGCTGTATGTAATTGCCTTCACATTTAGACCCAAAAATTTCATCTATCAGTTTTCCCTTACCCCACTTTTCATCAGCATGAATTTTTAATTCCCTGCACACATTCCTGATGCCTGCTTCGTCCATTTCGCTGATATCGAAACCGGTAAACTCTTTAATAGAATCATACATAGTGATTCTTTTATACGGCGCTTTGAAGTCTATCTCCTTATCTCCTACCATGACTTTAGAGACACCATTGGTAGCTATTGCAGCTTTTTCCAACATCTGTTCTGTGGTATCCATCATCCACTCATAATCTTTGTAAGCCACGTAAAATTCCAACACGGTAAATTCGGGGTTATGCGTTCTGTCCATGCCTTCGTTGCGAAAGTTTCGGCTAAATTCATATACCCACTCAAACCCCCCAACTATCAGTCGCTTCAAATAAAGTTCGTTGGCAATCCTCATATACATAGGCACATCCAACGCATTGTGATGAGTAGTAAAAGGCCTTGCCGCCGCACCACCCGGTATGCTCTGTAAAACCGGAGTATCTACTTCCAATGCACCTTGCTCATTCAAAAATTCACGAATGGCATTCATCATTTTGGTACGTTTGATGAACACTTCCTTTACGCCAGGGTTTACAATAAGATCTGCATACCGCTGGCGGTAGCGAAACTCCGGATCGGTTACCTCGTCAAATGTTTCGCCCTCTTTTTCTCTTACCACCGGCAGGGGCTTTAAGGATTTACAAAGCAGGGTAAACTCTTTTACGTGTATGGATGTTTCGCCGGTTTTGGTAGTAAACACAAAGCCTTTGATGCCGATGATATCGCCCAGGTCTAAAAGTTTTTTCCAAACTGACTGATACAAACTTTTGTCTTCTCCCGGGCAAATGTCATCTTGCTTTATGTAAAATTGTATTTTGCCCGCAGCATCCTGCAGCACCGCAAAATTGGCTTTACCCATATCTCTTACGCTCATGATGCGACCAGCAAGGCACACTTCAGCAAAATCTGCTTTATTTTCTTCGCCCTTATAATTTTCTTTGATATAGGTTGAAGTAGTATTTACAGGGTACAAGGCTGCCGGGTAAGCGTCTATTCCCAACTGGGTAAGTTCTTGTAACTTCTCCCTGCGTATAATTTCCTGTTCAGATAAATGTTGTGCGCTCATAATTTTAAATTCGGCTGCAAAGGTAAATGTTGCGCAGCAGGCTGCCAAGCCAATCTAAGCATACAGGCAGGCAGCCCATACCAGCAAACCACATCTTGGCAGTATAGTTGTATGTTTAATAACAAATAATCAAAATCATGAAAAAACTAATTACCCTTTTTGCCTTAACAATCGCCCTTTGTTCCTGCGATGTTCTAAGCAACCTACCTACCAGCACAGGTCTGGGTGGCATTACACAACAAGAAGCTGCACTCGGTATTAAAGATGCACTGGGGCAGGGATTAAACCGATCGGTATTTCAATTAAACTCCGTGGATGGATTTTTTAAAGATGCTGCTTATAAAATACTCTTACCGCCCGATGCGAAAAAAATTGAAAATACGCTGAGAACAATCGGGTTCGGCAGCATGGTAGACAAAGCCATCTTACAAATTAACCGTGGTGCCGAAGATGCCGCAGGTTTTGCCAAACCAATTTTTATAGATGCCATTAAGAGCATGACTTTGCAAGATGCTATTGGCCTTGTGAGAAATGGCGATACCAGCGCTACCCATTTTTTCAGGGTAAAAACAAATCAGAAATTGATGGATGCTTTTATGCCGGTTATCAATGCTTCTTTGGCCAAGGTAGACGCAACTAAATATTATGGCGACCTCGTAAGTAAATACAACAACCTGCCCACCACATTTAAAAAGATTAACCCAGATCTTGCTTCTTTTGTAACGGAAAGGGCTACACTGGCGCTGTTTGACCTGATTGCTAAAGAAGAGGTGAATATCAGAACCAACTTTGCTGCAAGAAGTACGGATATTTTGAAGAAGGTGTTTGGGCAGAAATGGTAATTACTATTTTAGATCATTTGCCGGGAGGAGGAAAAAATCCTGAGCAGCCTTTACCCCATTATCATACAAGAGCAGTTTATCCTGCTCTTTTGTTTTTCTAATCTTAGAAGAAATACTGCCTTGGCTCACATAAATGGTACGCCCTTTTTCGTTTGCCAGGCCAGGGTATTTTCTGCTAAGAGATTCCATCAAGAGGTTGGAAAATGCAGACATGTATTCAGACAGCTTACTTATTTCGTAGGCCGGAATGATGATGCTGTTGTTTCGGAGAGAATCAATTTGTTGCGGTCTTTCTAATTTAATACCGATCGTTTCGTGGTTAAATCGACTGCTATTACATAGCAAGGGATTCAATTCGTTGCTGTTTTCACAGGTATCAAAAATACCAATGGGATAGTTGCTGAGCATGCCGCCATCTACATAATAATTTACAAACGAAACGGTATCTGCTTTTTTTATCTTTTGTAGTTGATCATCTAAGGCTACTGGTTCAAAATAAAAGGGTATGCCACTACTGATGCGAACGGCTTGCGATAGCGGCATATCAGATGTGTGCTGGTAAGAAAAAATCTCGAGCCTTTGCTTGCTGAGGTTGGTACCGGTGCAGTAAAAATCTTTATAGAAATTATTTTTAAGATGAAGCTGGTGAAGCTGCCCAAAAGTTAAGAGTGCATTGCCGGTTTTATGTTTAACCAAACCCTGTAACCATTTTTCAAAAACCTTGCCTTTGTAAATGCCAAAGCCATTTCTAACTCTGCGATATTTTCCTACTACGCCACCCTTTCCATCGTTAAACCGCTGGATCGGCAGTTCCATCATCACGCTGTCAATTTCTGTCGCATTATAGCCTACACTTACCATCATGCCAGCAATGGAGCCAGCGGAAGTACCAGCCACTTTTTCTATGTTTTGTAAAATGCCCTTTTCTTCTAAAACAGAAAAGACCCCGGCATAAGCTAGCCCCCGGATGCCTCCTCCTTCTAACACCAGGTTTTTGTAAATGTACTTGTTTTGAGAGAAGCCTATTGCGGGAAAAAGTATTAAGACCAGCAGTTTCTTCATTTGGTGAATTTAAAACAGGCAGTGGTTACCAAAAGTTAAATGAAGATTAATTTAAAATATCATTGCCAGATGTTGTTCAGGATCACTTCCACGGAGCAGTCTTCTTCCAAAGCAAACTGATAAGCTGAGGATGGGCCAGTTACTCCTAGTTCGTACTTACCACTTTGTTTAAGATGATAAATTTCTACAAGGTTCTTGTCTACCTCTACGATGAGGTAATAAGGAATTTTGAAAGACTGGTAAATGTAGAATTTATTGTTACGGTCTTTCATTGCGGTAGAGGGAGAAAGGATTTCTACCACCAAGGAAGCCGGGAAATCCAGGAACGGCTTTACTATATTTTTACAAACCACTACAGCATCCGGCTGTAGTACAGTATCCTCTGCCAGCTTGACATCGATAAAATCATAAACCTTACAATTTTTACAACCGGTTTTTTTATAGCGTTTCTTATCTCACTTTTAATATTACTACTAATCCACTGATGTCTTGGTGAGGGTGCAGGGCTCATGACCCAAGGAATACCCTCTATTAATTCCCAACGCCCTTCCCACAAGCGATACTCTTCATAGGTATAATGCGGTAATATTTTTATGCCTGATGACATATTTCAAATTTACAGACTTTAATTTAAAGCCAGCAGTACCTGCCAGGCTGCGTCAACGTTATTTGCCTGGAGCAACTGTTTTGCGTACCGGTGTAATTCTGCTTCCATCTCCTTAGGGTCAATAGAAAAATATTGAATAATGCTTTTCAATTGATCGTCACCAAAAGCCGGATCTACAAAAGGGAGTTCGGTAACGTTGGCCAGTTGAGCCAGTTCATTACCTGTAAGCACTGCACTCGCCCGAATGCTTTCCGGCAATGCATCTATACCGATACCCAATTGTGTGTTAGGCTTTGCCACTTTGAACAAACTGCTCGTGTCTACTTTGCAATACCAGTCTCCACCGAGGCGGGCTACATGATTTATTTTAGTTTGGTCTATACGCTCATTTTCATCCAGTATGCCTTTATCTATGTGCATAATGAGCACTTCACAAATTACCAGGTTACCTGCGCCGCCCTCTGTGCCCAAAGGTTTTACCTCAATTACTTTACATTCTAATTTGATTTTACTTTCCCTAACCATGGGCGGCTTTACGCTGCGGGCGGGTTGCATGGTAAAACCTGCTTTTTCAAACTCATTGGTTCCTTTGGCATACTCACAACTGGCCAGGGAGGTTTGCTGCACCATATCATAATCCACTATGTTAATCACTACCTCCGGCCATTCTAACACGTTTTGCAACGTATGCTTGGTGCTGTTATCCCTCACTCTTCGAGCAGGCGAAAATATTACGATGGGCGGGTTGGAGGAGAACATATTAAAAAAACTGAAGGGGCTTAGGTTCACCTGGCCTGCTGCATCCACGGTAGAGGCAAAGCATATCGGCCTCGGCGCAACAGCATGCTGCAGGTAGCTTTGAACTTCCATCGGCGGCAGATCTTTTAAAACAATTGTTTTATCCATTTTTCTTTAAAGCTAAAATTGAAAAATCGCTGTCTTCCTGCACCATGGTATTATCGAGTTTGCCAAGGCCCTCTATTTCCATTTCTACCACATCTCCTGCCTTTAACCATTGCTCCTGGTAGTTGGGATCATTTAATTTGCCAGTGCCATTCAGTTCTAAGAAACAACCGGTTCCTGCCGTACCACTCCCAATTACATCGCCGGGAAAAAGATTGACTCCATAACTGCAGCGTTCTATGATTTCTGCAAAGGTCCAATCCATATCGCTTACATTTCCCTGGCTTACCTGCACGCCATTTACCTTGCAGGTCATGCCAAGGTTCCAGGCCTTGCCCACATGGTTTTCTTTACAACGAACTTCATATTGCGTTAATTCATCCAGCGTGACCAACATGGGGCCGATACAGGTTGCAAAGTCTTTTCCTTTTGCCGGACCAAGATTCAACAGCATTTCTTCCATTTGCAGGCGGCGTGCGCTCATATCGTTCATAATCATCAGACCGGCAATGTAATCGTCTGCTTCGGCTGCTTTAATATTTCTACCTGGGCGGTTAATTACAATGGCGGCCTCTAGTTCAAAATCAAGTTTTTCAAAATGATCGGGCATGCAGTAAACATCCCCGGGTCCCTGGATGCTATTGTGGTTGGTAAAATAAAAGATGGGGAACTGATCAAACTCAGGGATCATATCTACTTTACGGTTACGCCTGGCCGCAGCTACGTGCTGGCGAAAAGCGTAAGCATCCCTGCAACTGGTTGGGTGAGGTACTGGCGCTAGTAGCCTCGCCTCTTCATAAGGCCGGCTCATCACATTGCGCACCAGGCCTTCCTTTATGCGCTGCTCTACGGCATTTGCAAGGGGTAACATGTCGTCCCAGTAGTTTAAAAACATGGCCATGCTCACCGGCAAATCAGGGTGCAACATATCTGTATCATATAACTTTCCATCTACCAGCAAAGCCAGTTGATCGTGGTCATTTTTTAAATAAGTAACTAATTTCATAACATACTTTTAGGGTGCAAAAATAGGTATATTCATTTGGGCCAATTGTTCTAAATCTTCCGGGGTTATGTCTCTGCAAACAGCTTCTCCTACTACAATTTATCAATATTTTTAACATTGTATTCGGTTGTTAGGTGTAGTAATTACACTCGTTTGACAGCAATTATTTATATTTGCACATTAATTTTCTGTACGATGAAGTTTGAAAAAATTTATAATAAGGGTCAGGCGCAATTGTTTAAAAACCAATACCTGGAATATTTAACTAAAACTCATCCTTTGGTTATCTGGGGTATGTATATTCCCATTCTTGTTTTTTTGCCCTATTATGCCATCACTACTTTAGAACTTCCTTCTTTGAACGTAGCTTTTCTTTTTCTCTCTGGCATGTGTTTCTGGTCTTTTACGGAGTACGCTTTGCACCGTTTTGTTTTTCATTATCACCCCGATTCTGAAAGAGGCAAACGCATCAATTACGTATTACATGGCAATCACCATGAATATCCCAGGGATAAAGAAAGATTGTTCATGCCAGCAGTGCCCAGCCTTATCATTGCTTCTGTATTCTTTATAGTGTTCTATTTGATCTTAGGCCAAAAAGCATTTCCATTTTTTCCCGGTTTTATGCTTGGGTATCTTATTTATGGCAGCATGCACTATGCCATCCACGCCTGGAATCCTCCGTTTAAATGGATGAAAGCCCTTTGGCGAAACCACCACCTGCACCATTATAAAGAAAACGATATGGGTTTCGGTGTGAGCAGCACAATCTGGGACCACGTATTTGGCACTATGTTCGATCTTAAAAAAGAAAAAGAAAATAAAGAAGAAGTAAAGAAATTGATGTTTACAAGAAACGAGCAAAGAGAGCCACAGCAATAATTACCATTTGTCTTCTTCATCTATATCATTTGAGTCCCGGCGGTTTTCCTGCCGGGATTTTATTTTTTGCAATTGCCTTTCTACGATGAGGGCAGCAATGGTATCCGAAGCATTTTCACCGGTCTTTTGCGCCAAAAGGTATTCAAGTTTGGCTTCATTAATATCAAGCCGGTAAAGTGTAGACACCAGCCTTTCAAAATCATGGACAATGAGGCTGTTAATGGCGGCTGATAATTTTTCAAAGAAGTCGGTGTTATTACGCAGCAACTCCTCTGAAGCTACAAACACTTCGTTCAACACTTCCTGTTCGGGGATGGCTTTCATTTTTTATTAGTTTGTAGCTTAACAATAGGCTTCTTAAGAATAGTAGATGAAAGTAACTGAAAACCGGTTAAAGCTTACCATACGTAACGCTTATTGTTAGAACTTTTCCAGTACCCCCAATGCAAACAAAGCAAAGTCATATACAGCAGGGTCTTTTTTATTGAGCATCTTCATTTGTGCGGTAAGCTCTACCGCAGCAAGCCAGTCTGCTTGCTTTCGTTGTACCAGGTTGAAGGACCGGGCTACCCTCGCCACGTGCACATCCAGGGGAATGATGAGCTGAGCAGGTGAAATATTTTTCCAGATGCCAAAATCAACACCGCAGTTATCTTTTCTTACCATCCAGCGCAGGTACATATTGATACGCTTACAGGCTGAGTGCTTTGCCGGGCAGGCAATATGTTTTAGCGTTCTCACCGGCACATCGGGCCCCGAAAAAAAATACTGATAAAACCCATTCAGTCCATTTGCTACATTTTCATCTTCCTTGTGCATCCATTTTGTAAAAGCGGTTTCCAGGGATGGATGCTGCGAATAATGCATTTTGAAAAACTGGACGAAGTATAAAAGATCAGTTGTGTTAAACGTACGGTGCTTAAATGCCAGTAATTTTTTCAGGTCTCCGCTGCTATGATGCAAACAAAAATCATGGGGCGCATTATCCATCAGCCCCATTAGCTGTGTTGCTTTGTTGATGATGGTAGTGCGATTGCCCCAGGCAAAAATTGCCGCAAAAAAGCCGGCAATTTCTATATCATGTTTATGAGAAAATTGATGTGGAATACAAACAGGATCTGCCGCAACAAAGGCAGACCTGTTATAAATTTTTACTTTTTCGTTTAAAAAGATCGCTAGTTTTTCGTCTATCATCTGCTGCTCTTATCGGGCTGTTGCTGCTTAGCCGATAGCTTGTGTAAGATCTTCTATCAGGTCATCCGCATCTTCTATACCTACACTCAATCTAATCAAACCATCAGTTAAGCCATTCTTAATGCGCTCTTCTCTTGGTATGCTGGCATGCGTCATACTCGCCGGGTGGTTTATCAATGATTCTACTCCACCGAGGCTTTCTGCGAGCGCAAATAGTTTGGTAGAAGAAAGCACTTTAGTAGCAGCTTCTACACTATCGTCTTTAAGCGTAAAACTCATCATGCCGCCAAAACCACGCATTTGCACTTTGGCAATATCATGATTGGGATGATCAGCAAAACCACACCAGTACACATGTTCTACTTTGGGATGTTTGCGTAAGAAATGGGCAATCAAAAATCCATTTTCGCAATGTGCTTTCATGCGCACATGCAAGGTTTTTATACCACGCAGCACCAGGAAACAATCCATAGGCCCGGGAACAGCGCCACAACTTTTTTGAATAAAATACAACTGTTCTCTCAACGCCGCATCGTTCAACATCAGTGCCCCTTGTATCACATCGCTATGCCCACCCAGGTACTTGGTAGAAGAATGCATTACAATGTCAGCACCAAGGTCTAAAGGATTTTGCAGGTAGGGAGAAGCAAAAGTATTGTCCACACAAAGTAAGGAACCAGCCGATTTAGAAATGGCTGCCACCGCTGCAATATCTGTGATGTTCATTAGAGGATTGGTAGGTGTTTCTATCCAGATGAGTTTGGTTTTTGCCGTTACCGCCTGTTGGATATTATCCGTGTGCGTAGTATCTACATAAATAAACTTAATGCCATACTTGGCAAATATTTTTGTAAACAAACGGTAAGTACCACCATACATATCATTTGCTGCAATCACTTCATCGCCAGGATTCAATAATTTGATTACCGCATCTGTAGCGGCCACGCCACTGCTAAATGCCAGGCCGTATTGGCCGTTTTCGATGATAGCCAAAGCGTCTTCCAAAGCCTTGCGTGTAGGGTTCTGGCTGCGTGCATACTCATAGCCTTTGTTTACGCCGGGGGCTTCCTGCACATAAGTACTGGTTTGGTAAATAGGGGTCATAATGGCGCCGGTGCTGGGGTCGGGCACGGTGCCTGCATGTATAAATTTTGTACCTAAATTTTTAGCTTTGAAATTTTCTGTACTCATGACAAGGAAATTAATGAGGGGCAAAAATAAATTATAATAACAACAAAGGCAGGTTTAAAAATCAGATCATCATGGCCGCACATAGATAACGCCAATCGTTGTTATTGGCCTGGTGAGCAGCCTGTGGCACTACTTTTTTTTGCAACACCTGGGGCTTCAACAAGTCGGCATTTACGAGTTTCTTTTTGGCTTCGTGTATGTAATCCTTCAACAAATGGTTTTGCATCCAGGCTTGCTGAGGAGGTTCATATCCTATTTTATCTGTGCGCCATACAATGCTATCGGGCAACTTGCCTTGCATGGTGCGCCGCAAAATATTTTTGGTAAAGCCACCGCTGATCTTGTAACGGGATGGCAGAGAAAATACAAATTGAACCAAGGCATCATTTAAAAAAGGGAGCCGCACTTC
Source organism: Ferruginibacter sp. (assembly GCA_046597635.1). Classification (GTDB taxonomy): domain Bacteria; phylum Bacteroidota; class Bacteroidia; order Chitinophagales; family Chitinophagaceae; genus Ferruginibacter. The sequence continues at coordinate 10,449 of JBKJKD010000119.1, forward strand.
GGTACCATGTGCCATACTATTGCGGTCGCAATAGCGCAGCAGTTCCTCAAGGCCAAATTCCATGGTATTGAAATAAAGGATGTCGTTTAACTTGGTCACAATAGGTTTGTGTATGCCATCCCACTCCCGGCCTCTCATCACAGAAAGCAGATTTTTGCTAATGTCCGGATGGTTCAACACTTGCCAAAGTTCCTTTTCTTCCAGGGCAATAGAAACATGCGAGGGTAAAAACGTAGCCAGTAAATTAGGCAGCCCCCATTGCATGGTCATGTGATGCTGCTTAAACAAATTTGTTTCTTTTCTTGCAAGCGAAAATTTATTGCGACTCACCAGTTCCTGTATGTACCAGTGCAGGTATTTGTGGTACCCGGCTAATATTTCATCGGCACCTTGGCCATCTATCATCACTTTTACGTTGTGTTGGCTTGCCAGTTCAAATACTTTGTATTGTGCATATATACTGGAAGATGGAAAGGGTTCCTCCTGATGGTAACACAGTTTTTCGAAGTCTTGTAAGAGGCCTTCGGCCGAAGGCGTCACCGAATAGTTCTCAAGGGAAAACTTATTCACCACTTCATTAATATATTCTCCTTCGTCATTTTCAAACCCCGGAAACACTGCAGAAAAAGTTTTGAAGGGAGCTGTCAGCCCTTTTCTTTTCAATTCCTGCACAATGCTGTAGGCTATACTGCTACTGTCCAAACCGCCACTAAGGCTTGCACCTACGGGTACATCGCTCCTCATTTTTTTGGCAATAGAATCAGTAAACAACTTTTCAAATTCTTCTAATATCTCTTCCTCTGGCAGGTCAAGCACCGTTTGTTTATCTATATCCCAATAATTGTGAATAGACATCTTTTGTGTAATCCCGTCCAGGTGGAGGTAATGGGCGGGCAACAAAGAGGAAATTTTATCATAGAAGGTTTGAGATTTATCCGCAGGATTTTGCACATGACCGAGTGTGAGATAATTGAGTAGCATTTTTTCGTCCACCTGCCTGGGAATTCCCATTGCCCAGATGGCTTTCATTTCGCTTGCAAAAACAAAAAGTTCATCTTCCCTGTAATAGTAAAAAGGTTTTTCACCAAGCCGGTCCCTTGCCGCAAAAAACTGCTTCTCACGCTCGTCCCATATAGCAAAGGAAAACATGCCATCTAAATAATACACACATTTTTCTTTGTAAAAATCATAGGCTGCCAGTATAACTTCGGTATCGCCTTGGGTATGAAAAACGTAGCCCGCATTTTTTAACGCTTGCCTCAGTTCAATGTAATTGTATATCTCGCCGTTGTAAGTTATGCTGTACCTTTTTAGATAATGCATGGGCTGGGCTGCTTCGGGAGAAAGATCTATAATGGCAAGCCGTCGGTGGGCAAAGCCTGCTGTATTTCCTTCGTTAATCCAAAATCCTTCGCCATCGGGACCACGATGAGCCAGGGAGTTGGCCATTTGCTGCAATAAAGAATGTTGAATAATGTTTGGATTGGAAGAAACAATACCTGCTATGCCACACATGCTGTAAATATACGAATTGAATGATAGTAAGTAGGGCTCCGCTATTGAGAGAACACCAAAGGAAGCGCAGTCTTTACTTCATCCCAGGCCATGATCATATCTGCCCCATAACTGGCAGAAGCAAAAACGATGGTAAAATCTTCAAGCGCTGGCCCTTGTTGTTGAACTGGGATTTCTGTACGCAAAATATCTTTGCCAGCATCTATAGCCAGGCCCCAGCTATCAATATTACTGTTTAGGGCAATAATCCATTTATCTGCAAAAGGAATACAGTAAAGAACATAGCGCCCCGCTGCCACATTTTTGCCATCAATAATTACTGGTACAAAAAATTCTATTTCGGTGGCCTCGTTGGCGCCCAGCCTCCAGGGCTTGCCATAAGGGCACAAACTTTTTTCGTTGAGACTAAAAATGACTCTTCCTTTTTTATGTGGCCTGCTATAAATCACCCTCGCAACCGGCATCCCTGCCTTAGAAGTTCCCGTCAACTTATGCTGCGGAAACTCGGTTGGGTAATAACTGATATCCATCGGCGATTGATCTGCACTTACATATTCATTGGAAGAAACCTTTTTTAAGCTATCTACCACGGGCAATTTGGCTTTCTCATCCCTTTTGGGTGTACAAAAACCAAGCGTAAGCATCAGCATGCAAAAGGAAGTAAATCTCAGTAAGTTTGGCAGCATATTAAGGTAAAATTATTGTAGAGAAAGTGGTAAAGATACTTTTACATCATCCCACAAAGCATTTAATACAAAGCCAGTACCCAGCTTTTCAAATAGGAGGGAAAAACTTTCTACAACACTGCTCTGCTTTTGTACAGGCACATCCATGCGCACAATATCTTTTTTTAAGTCGTACCTAAAGGAACCCCAGGTATCGTTCTCTCTGTTTAAAATAATCGTCCACTTGTCACTGTCGGGGATGGCGTATAACGAGTAACGGCCTTTTTTAATTTTTGCATTGTTTATTTTAACGGGCACATAAAATTCAATTTCAGTGGCCTCGTTCGCTCCCAGTCTCCACACTTTTCCATATTCAATTAATTCTCCAAACACCTTTCTTTCATTTTTTTGAGGGCGGCTATAAATGACTCTGGCCACCAGGGGCTCTGTTATTTTATCCTGGATTTTTAATACGGGATAATTATCCGGAAAATAACTGATGTCTAAGGGAGACTTGTCCATTGCTGGCAGTTTGGACTGGGCAGCGGCGGCCACTGATGCCGTTATTAAAAATGCCAGGCTAAAGATATTTTTCATAGAAAATTATTTTTTCAAAGATAAAAGAATCACTTCTTTAATAGCTCTGCCATAGTATGGGTGGCAAATGTTTTAACAGAATGAAAAAACAACAGGTGTTGCTGTTTAAAAAATGCTTCGTGCTCAAGAAAAAGGTTGAAAGCAGTTTCGCTATTAGACAAAAAGCTAGCCCTGTGTACCAGCCCTGCGAAGCTTTTTTGCATGCCGTGTGTGAACCTGTAATTATACAACCAGTTCTGAGACGCCATGTAGGGAAACATGCCTTGGAATTTTGCAGGAAAAATGGCTACTTGTGGCTGAAGCAGAGCATAGGTTTGTTGAGAAAAAAGGAACAGGTCCTTATCTGTTTTAAATTGAGTGCTATCGTTTGCCAGGCAATAATCATACACAATATCAACAAAGGCGCCAGCATACAAGCGGTAAGCCGGCCGAAAAATCTCCATCATTTCTTTTGTAACCGGGTGCCGGTCTGTAAAATCATCGATTGCCCGGTGCAATTTGATGCCGGCCAATACGCCGGGGGCATAAGCATATTGTGCTTTCCCTTTCACATGATCGCTGATCATGTTACCCGCCAATACCTGCGGATGATTAAAAGACAGGAATGCATGCGCCAGGTAATTCATCTTTTAAAGATAAGCAGATGGTACCCTTACCACTCTTGTTTTTTAACGCCACCCTTACATGTTTTAGGTTTTTATTAGGATTTCAAAATTTACCGTTTAAAATCCGCAAAATCTCCTGCTCTTTTTGAATGAAACGAAAGGCCAGCTCACCATTTATACCATCTCCGCCCTGTTTACCGGCTCCCCATATACAAACACTTTTACATCTACGAAGCCATTCATACTTTTGATTTGCCAACGTTGCAGTAGTTGCTGCAGCATTTAAAAAAACTAAAAAGTATAGTCATGAAAAAAATCACCATCATTGTTGCCGCACTGGCCTTTACAGTCAGCGCTAGCGCTATCAGCCCATTTCCCATCAGTGCCAAAACCGGGCTGGCTCTCCTGGAAAAAAATCGAGCCTCTGGCCTAAATGCAGAAGTCACCAACAAAAAAGTGAAGACTGCCTTTACCAGCAAATTCAGGCAGGCAGACAAAGTAACCTGGAAGCAGATAGAGGAATTTTATTTCGCCAACTTTGAAATGAATAGCAGGCAATATGCGGCCGCATATTCTAAAGAAGGCGAAATGATAGCGGTATCCCGTTTAGTTACTCCAGAGCAGTTGCCCCTTGCAGTAACTACGAGCCTCGAAGAGCGATTTGAAGGCTATAAAATGCCTGCAGAAATTACAGAGATTGTAATGGATGGTAATACCAGTTACTACCTTACGGTAGAAGGCTCCACTCGTTTTCTACAATTAAAATGCTCTGCAGACGGAAATATCACGATCGATAAGAAAATTAAAAAGAAAATCCTGGTGGGTAGTGTTTCCTAAATGCATGGGCTGTTTCGGAGGGTAGGCATTTCACACCAAGGCCGCAAAGAACTACAAAGCGCACCAAGTATACCGATGGTGAGCGATCCCTGTTTCTTTGTGGCCTTGGTTATATGATGTGAATCTTACCACTTTGAGACTGTCTTTTTTTAGGTTACTGTTAGGGGATAAGTTATCCTCGTAGTAGAAATCGACATTCTTTAAATGGGCTTTTTTGTAAAATGACTGCAGGCAAATAAGTAGTTAAAAAAAATTACTTTTGCCAGCTAAAATATAAAACATGAGCAAAGGACCCGTTTCTACTTTTATAGAACATCATTACCGGCACTTTAATGCAGCCGCATTAATAGATGCTGCCAAAGGATATGTGACTCACCTCGAGGAAGGTGGTAAAATGATGGTTACCCTAGCAGGTGCCATGAGTACTGCAGAGCTGGGCCTCAGCCTCGCCGAAATGATCAGGCAGGATAAAGTTGCCATTATAAGTTGCACAGGGGCCAATCTGGAAGAGGATGTGATGAACCTGGTTGCACACTCCCACTATAAAAGAGTACCCAACTACCGTGACCTTACGCCTCAGGATGAGTGGGATTTACTGGAAAATCATTACAACCGTGTAACCGATACCTGCATACCAGAAGAGGAGGCTTTTCGCCGTCTGCAAAAACATTTGGTAAAACAGTGGCAGGATGCAGCGGCTAAGGGTGAACGTTATTTTCCGCATGAGTTTCTATACAAAACTGTATTGAGTGGAGAGTTGGAGCAGTATTATGAAATAGATCCTAAAAACAGTTGGATAGTGGCTGCTGCAGAAAAGAATATTCCTATCGTGTGCCCCGGTTGGGAAGACAGTACTACCGGAAATATTTTTGCGAGCTATGTAATTAAAGGAGAATTAAAAGCAGACCTTGTAAAAAGTGGCATCGAATACATGGTGTGGCTTACAGAGTGGTACCGCAGCAATTCCGGTGGAAAGGGTGTAGGATTTTTTCAGATCGGCGGTGGTATTGCCGGCGATTTTCCTATTTGCGTTGTACCCATGATGTATCAGGATTTGGAGTGGCATGATGTGCCCTTCTGGAGTTATTTCTGCCAAATAAGTGACTCCACTACTTCTTACGGATCGTATAGTGGTGCGGTGCCCAATGAAAAAATAACCTGGGGTAAACTGGATATTAAGACCCCGAAATTTATTGTAGAAAGTGATGCTACCATCGTGGCTCCTCTCATCTTTGCATGGGTGCTCGGTTGGTAAAAATCTTTAAAATGTGATATTTTATAAAGCGGGGCCTAAGGGTATCCCGCTTTTTAATGCGCAAGATGCTAGCTATTCAAGTAATATTTATCTAGCCAAGCCAGAAGCGCAGCGATTGTTATTCATAAATGCCAATACAACATTGTTTGCTTAATTTTAATTAGACTTAAAAACCGAACCTTCAGCCATGTATAAACTTATTTTTTTCGTTGCGCTCCTTTCCAATTCGTGCAACAAATCAAGCGGTCCCACGCCAACGCCTCCGCCGGTGGTGGTTACCAAATCATTGACTATAAAAGCTGCTGACGGATCCTTTATACCTCAGATACGTAACAATAACCTGGTTGCAAAAAACGTAGCAGGACAGCCAGAAGATATGCTCACTACTCTTAAAAATGAGGGTTTTAATACCATCCGGCTGCGCTTGTGGAAAGACCCATCTACAGCACTATCCAGTTTTAACGAGGTAAAAACTTTTGCCCAGGAAATCAAGAGTAAGGGAATGAAAGTATGGCTTACAGTTCATTATTCTGATACGTGGGCCGACCCGGGTACTCAAACTAAGCCTGCAACATGGGCGGGTGCCACTTTTGCCCAACTGAAAGACAGCGTTTATGTATACACCAAAAAAATTATTGCAGAAATTAATCCTGATATTATACAGATAGGCAACGAAATAAACGGCGGTCTGCTTTGGCCAGACGGTAAAAGCAACAACCTGCCGCAAATGAAAGAATTGATTGCCCAAGGCATCAGGGCAGTAAGGGAACAATCTACCCAAACAAAAATAATGTTGCACAACGCAGGCATTGACGATGCGACATTTTTCTTTACAAATATGAGTACACTCGATTACGATATTATGGGACTATCTTACTATCCCTTTTGGCATGGCAAGGATCTTACATTGGTACAAACCACTTTGAATACCCTCGGCACTCAGTTTAACAAAGACATTATAATTGCAGAAACTTCCTATCCCTTCACCCTTGGGTTCAACGATTATACCAACAACATCATTGGCCTCAACAGCCAAATACTGCCCGAATATCCCGCCACAGAACAGGGGCAAAAAGATTTTTTGACCCGCATGAAAACAATTGTTATAAACAGCAGCAGGGGTATTGGGGTTTGTTATTGGGGAGCAGAGTGGGTGGCATTTAAAGGACCGCTCTCTACCAACGGCTCAAGCTGGGAAAACCAGGCTCTCTGGGACTTCAACAACAAAGCACTGCCGGCTATCAGTGTTTTTAAAGACTAGTACTTCCCCGGCATTTAGTAGCGTATTGAAATCAGGAAGCTCGAAGATAGCCTGGCACATCCTGCTCTAACGCTGGATGCAGCAATTTTCCATCAACCATACATTCATCCTTCCAAAGAAAAAAAGATCTTAGATTGTAGCCCCAGAACCGGGAGGCAAATACAAATCTTAATCGTTTTTTTTGAAATTTATTATTTGAAATACAGGGTTTATAACCGATAAAGATTAGTTTTAAACTACTTCTACTATTTCAATTCAGAAAGGGAGTTTCTATATAGATTTTCACTACCAGGCAGGCTCAGATCATGCTTCAAATAGAAGTAACCTGTCACCAAAGTTTCACTCCATTTTTTTAAGTATAGATTAAGGTTTTCAATTATTTAGCACCTAAAAAACAATATGAACTCAGTATGGAAAAGAATTGTAATTGCAACTACCCTTCAAAAAAAGGGTCAGCCGGGTGATGCCACCTACACAGACTTTGCCTTGGCCAAAGGCATGCGTTCATTTAGGATTACCCTGCTGGAATATATAAAAGATTTTTTGCTCGTAACTATCGGTATTTTTTCGGCAGCTTTTGGTTTCAAAGGGTTTCTGCTCACCAACAATTTTATTGATGGTGGTGCAACGGGTATTTCGCTGTTGATAAATGCACTTACTAAATTTCCGCTGTATCTCTTGCTCATTTTGGTAAACCTGCCATTTATTTTGTTGGGTTATAAAATAATCGGTAAAGTATTTGCAATAAAAACTGCCCTTGCCATTGGTGGTCTTGCGTTGGTAGTAGCTACAGTTACTTTTCCCAATGTAACAAACGATCCGCTTTTGGTTGCTCTGTTTGGAGGTTTCTTCCTGGGTGCCGGTATCGGGCTTGCCATAAGGGGCGGTGCCGTTATTGATGGCACCGAAGTACTGGCTATTTTTCTAAGTAAGAAATTCGGCACTACCATCGGAGATATCATCATCATCATCAACGTGATGATTTTTTCTGCTGCCGCCTACTACCTGTCCATGGAAATTGCATTGTACTCCATGGTTACTTACCTGTCAGCTTCCAGAACACTGGATTTTATTGTAGAAGGTATAGAAGAATATACCGGTGTTACCATCATTTCGTCGCACAACAATCTTATAAGAGAAATGATCATCAATGTTATTGGAAGAGGGGTAACTGTTTACCGCGGCAAAAGAAGTTTTGGCAGTCATGGCGAATCTACAGATACCGATATTGTATACACCGTTGTAACCCGCCTTGAATTAAACCGGTTGAATACCGAAATTGAAAAGATAGACCCCAACGCTTTTATAGTAATGAGCAGCATCAAAGACACGAAGGGAGGTATGATAAAAAAGCGATCGTTGAAGCATTAGAGATGCTGCTAAAAATTTTACTGAGCTTGCCCAGCAAAACCTTTTTATAAAGAAAGCAACTCAAAAATGAATTAGTTACGGATAGAATTGGTAATCCTTGTTATTAAGTTAACGCTTACTTAATGCTAAGTTAATTGCTACATAACGATAAGGATACGCACGAGAGGTTATTTTACAAAACCTCCCGTGATGAAA
>JBKJKD010000203.1:0-2883 GCA_046597635.1 Ferruginibacter sp.
CCAGCTAAATAGATCTTTCGAAATGGCTACCGATAACCTGGGAGTTTTGTAATTCCAGCTGGTGTAGGCCATTACGTAGCGGCCGTCTTCCGTTTCCACCACCCGAGGATCTTCGCAGCCGCCGGGGTAGTCGTATTGCATAAAGGCATCTTGCTTCGGGTATAAAATGGGTGCTTTGTAGTGCTTAAAATGCAGCCCGTCCTTGCTCACGGCAAGGCCTATCCTGGAAGTGCGCCCGCCAATGGCAGCAGCAGGATTGTCTTCGCTGCGGGTAAACATATATACTTTTCCTTTTCTTACGATAGCAGCCGGGTTAAAAACATCGGCCCGCTGCCACCTTACCTTTTCTTTTTTTAACGAATCAAAAAACAGCAGGCTGGTGTCTGCTTTTAAAATGGGATTGAATGCAGGTTTGGTAAAAGATAAAAGGTCCTGCAAGTTTGGGGACTGGGCTTCGGCTGTGAGGCCAATCAATAAACTAAGCAAGCAAGCAAACTTTTTCATGGCAAAATAATTATGGCTGGGGAAGCACTAGTGATTTTAATGGAGCAAACTAATCATTCTTTTCGAGGAAGGGTTGCTTCCTATGAACGTTGATACATTTTCGAATTTTTCCGGTTAATGGGGTCTGCCTCATCAAAGATGGGCATTTGTCCACAAAACTAGTTTCCCTAATCTTTTGTTAAGGTTATAAGGTTATATTTACTCTATACATTTTTTACTTCAACTAATTATTTCATGAAAAGAGTTTTACTTCTAACCTTGTTAGCAATGGTTACTTCTTTGGGCTTTGCCCAAAGCGATCGTTTTTGGTCTGCCAATACGAAGAGCAGGTCAACTATTGAAACAGACAAAGCAGTAGCAAGACTGTCTTATCCTGCAGTGTTCAAGCTGTTCGATTTAGACGCTGGTGCTATGCAGCAAAAATTGTTTACCATTGTTGGTAAACGAGCTGCTTCCTCTTCTACTATCATTTCCCTCCCAAATGCAGATGGAAATATCGAACAGTTCGAAGTGGTAGAAGCTTCTAACTTTGAGCCGGACTTGCAAGCCCGGTTCCCGGAGATCAGGGCATTTTCAGGTAAGGGTATTACTGATAAGTATGCCACTTTAAAGTTGAGCGTTTCTCCACAGGGCATACAGACCATGGTTTTTAGAACTGATAAAGACAATGAATTTATCGAACCATATTCCAGCGACCATAGGGTATATGCTGTATTTAAATCTCGCCGGGAGAAAGGACGGTTGGCATGGACATGTTCTACAGACGACCAAAAGATGGCTGCCGACATTAATTTAAAGGTAGGTAACTCAACTACGGCGCAGTTGAGTGGCAGTTCTACCGGTACCTTAAAAACAATGCGTCTTGCCCAATCCTGCAACGCAGAATACGCCAATTATTTTGGCGCCACCAGTGCTGCCCAAGTAAACCTGGTGCTAGCAGCCTTTAATGCCACCCTTACCAGGTGTAATGGTGTTTATGAAAAAGATCTTGCACTGCATTTGAATCTGATTTCGAGCAGCACATCTGTTATTTATTATAGCCCGGCAACAGATCCTTATTCAACTACCTTAAGCCAGTGGAACCTCCAATTGCAGCAAACTTTAACCAATCTTATTGGCAGTGCCAACTACGATATTGGTCATATGTTTGGAGCTTCTGGCGGCGGCGGAAATGCGGGTTGTATTGGTTGCGTGTGTGTAAACCCTGCTACCAGCAATTCTCTGGCTAAAGGAGCCGGCATTACATCTCCGGCAGATGGTATACCACAGGGAGATAATTTTGATATTGATTATGTGGTGCATGAAGTGGGCCACCAGTTGGGCGGTAATCATACTTTTTCCATGAGCAGCGAAGGAACCGGCGTAAATAAAGAAGTGGGATCTGGTATCACCATCATGGGTTACGCCGGCATTACAGCACAAGATGTAGCACCGCATTCAATAGATATCTATCATCAGGCAACCATTGCACAAATACAGGCAAACCTTGCAACTAAAACATGCCCGATCACTACAGACATTACAGCAAATAATGTTGCTCCTGTTTTAGCAGCGGTTAGTAACTATACAATCCCTATTAGCACTCCGTTTGCGCTTACAGCCTCTGCTACCGATGTAAATGGCGACGCACTCACTTACTGCTGGGAGCAAAATGATAACTCTACCACGACAGGAGCAGCCAGTGTAGCTTCCCCTACAAAGGCAACGGGGCCAAACTGGTTGACATTTCCTGCAACAGCTACTGGCACAAGGTTTTTTCCAAGACTCTCCACCATACTGGCGGGCCTGAATGTAACGGGACCACTACCAGGAGGAGATGCCGGCGCAAACATAGAAGCATTGAGCTCTGTAAGCCGCACATTAAACTTTAGAGTCACAGTAAGGGATAACCGGGCTTACAGCTCTGTAGCTCCCATTACTGTTGGCCAAACAGCCTTTACAGATGCGGTAGTAACCGTAAGCAATACCTCCGGACCTTTTGTGGTAACAGCTCCCAATAGCAATGTAACCTGGGCGGGTGGCTCTACTCAAAACATTACCTGGAACGTAGCCAACACCACGGCTACACCCGTGAGTTGTGCCAACGTAAAAATATCTTTGAGTACAGACGGAGGCTTAACTTTTCCTACAGTGCTTACAGAAAGTACGCCCAATGATGGTACTGCGGCATTGGTAATTCCTGCCTCAGCCACTACAACTGCCAGAATCAAAGTAGAGTCGGTCGGCAATATTTTCTTTGATATCAGCAATACTAATTTCACTATTGGCGCAGCAGTTGCCTGCGGCGATGCCACCGGCTTAACAACCACAAATATTACAGACAACAGCGCTACTATTAGCTGGGGTGCAGTAACCAATGCAAACAGCTATGAAGTAGAA
>JBKJKD010000323.1:0-11193 GCA_046597635.1 Ferruginibacter sp.
GGGGAGAAGAGTATTAAAATCGCTAATCGATCAACTGATTTTTCATGGCGTAAAATACAAGCCCTACTGAATTCTTTACTCCAAAACGTTCCATCAACCGGTCTTTGATTGCCTCCACAGTGCGGGGGCTGATATTCATTTTTTGAGCAATTTCCGCTGCAGTAAATTCCATACAAACCAGGGTTAAAGCCTCCTTTTCCCTGTCACTGAGAACGATCTCTGACGTGAGTGAGGGATTAAACTTTTGCTTACCGTAACTTTTTTTAATAAGTACCTTATTTACAAAAGGGTTAAGATAAAACCCGGTGCGCATTACATCCATCAATGCCCGTTTAATTTCAGAAGGTTCCGTGCTTTTGAGTAAGTAACCTGCCGCTCCGCAATCCATTAGATGCCCAACAAAGCGCTCATCTTCATACATGGTAAGAATGATTACTCTGATGTTGGGATAGGTTTTGGTAATAATCTTTGTTGCATCAATCCCATCTTTAACTGGCATCTTTAAATCACACAGAACAACATCCGGCAAAAATTCGGGAATTTTTTGAATAAGGTCTTCGCCATTATCTGCCTCCATCACAAAGCGGATATTCGTGTAAGGCCTCATGGAATGAATCACACCTTTCCGAAAAATCTTATGATCATCAGCAATTGCAACATTTATTGTTTCTGGGAGCATACTATAGCGGTAAAATTAAGAACATCTTTAGATATTACCAGCATTCTGTTTCAGGCTTTGCAAAAGAAATTTTACACGAGGGGTTCCTTCGGTATTTCAAGGGTGACTTTATAGTAGGTCTGGCTGTTATCAATTTCAAAAAATATACGACCATTTAAGACTTTCATCCTGCTGGCCATATTTTTTAAACCTAACCCCTGAGACATCTGGTTTAGCTTATCAAACTCTGCCTGAACAATACCTTTTCCATCATGATGCAATCGAATGTACATATGACTGGCAGAAGTATTTTGGGTCAAGTGAATGAAGCCAGCGTTGCTGTGCTTGATGATGTTGTTAATCAATTCCTGAATGATGCGAAATATGAGTAACTCCTGTTCAACTTTTAACCGTTGCCGGTAATCGTGAAATCTTGCGCTAGCATTTAAACTGCCGCTCCCGCTGATTTTCTGAAAAAGATCTGTAGTAGCGCTCTCTAGCCCAAAGTTTTTTAAAGTTGGTGGCATAAGGCTATGGCTAATATTACGAATGAGTAATATTGCGTCGTCTATTATTTGTTTCGCACTAAAAATACTTTGCAGTTGTTGGGCTTTTTCCTGATTTACCAGATTTTCATTTAAATAAAGTCTGGCTGTGGCTAGTAATGGTCCTGCATCGTCGTGTAGGTCTGCGGCGATACGCTGTCGCTCTTCTTCCTGAAAACGGATTGAAGCGTTTAGATACATCTGCTGTTTGTCGGCCTCCATCTTTTTCATCTGAATATGGTAGCGGATAACTTTACGCTGATGCATAATCACAAAAACGATGATACCAATGGCCAGCGTTATCATACCGATCGACCCAATAAACATCAGCTTTGAAACATCTGAGCTGCCTGAAGCCTGTAAGAAGAACATGCGCCGTTATGATTTTTTAAGATTTGTTAGGGAAAACTCATCAAGGTCCATGTGATTTGGAATATGAAGTTCATCACTTACTTGTTCCTTATTTTCTATCCCAAGTAACGCAAGGCACAATATTATATTTTTCGCTATAGTAACAAAACTATAAATATAGGCAAGCTGTTGTTTAAAATCAAGGTCTTTACTGTAGCTAACTAATAAAAAAAAGAAAAAAGTACCCGTAAATAACAGGAAAAATGCAACGCAAATCCAAAAAATTATGGATTGATAAAGTGGGTACATCACTACAATCTTCATTTTTTCATAAAAATAGTAGATAATGAAAACAATCAGTATGAGTGATGAGATGAGATTAGAGTGGTTGTTAAACTGTGACTTTTCCGCCAGAAAATAATCCACGCTTGAAAAGATGAAAAAAAGCGCAATTAGCACCAGAATTAATTTCCGTATGAGTGGTAACTTAATGACATAGTAAAAAAACAGGGCAATTACAGAAAACTCTACAATTGAGTAAAGACGGAGTACTAGGTAGTACAATGTCCAGTTATCCGCATATTTTATGACAAGGAAGGACGCTAACGAAAAGGTGAACAACAAGCATGTGTACACAAAAAAAACCTTTAATGATTTTGTATGCAGCTTTTTAAAAAACAGCAGACAAAACATTAAAGGTGAAAGCTCTGAGGCAAATGTTATGTGAAGTAGTAAAGACTGGATAAGCGTTAATTTTATCAAATATAACTAAGATCTCATCGCAATCAAAATTTACTTACTTAAGAAAACAATTGCTCTACCAACTTGATTACCCAAACTAATCCTCCGTACATGGTTTAAAATTTAATTAGTGGTTTACGACTAAATATCAATGTAAACTTGCTCCATTAACTTTACTCTAACAACCGACTACCTCCAATAGGTAGTTCTACGTAGATCGATAAAACCCCAACTGTAAAGGGTTTCAGAGAAATATACCTGAAAACAAGACCTAAATATTAAGTAAATGTACGAGTAATAGATAGTAATTTTACTATTCAATCCCTACGGAGCTTTACGATAGTATAAATACTTAGCCTATTTGCTCCTTCTACAAGTTGCCATTATCCACAAACTCCTGTCGGGTTCAAAGAATGCTGGTTAAAAGTGTGGCACCGGGTGAGCTTGTTTATCAAAAATAGTTGCAGTAGCTATTTGCGAAGATCTCCGCCTAAAATATTTGCCCCGCTCCTTATCCATAGGTTGCATCAGGATTTTTTCTTTCCACACTGCTTAATGTAGTTTTCTAATTCTGCCAGGTATTTTTGGGTTTTGAAGCTTAATCAATTTATAAACTACATTTAAGTTATCCCTGTAAACACTCCGTCAACCTACGTAGATTCACGTAAATCAGCGATAGTAAATCTACTTAGTGATTTTTCCTTTTTTTGCTGATAACCAAATTATTGGATTTTAAAATGCTTAATCCTTGTTAATATTTCGCTATCTAAAAATGAAAATGTAACTTGATGACGTAACCAATAGACTAACCCAATTTCCAGGTAAAATGAATGCTGAAAATTTCATCAAAATAGCAATCGCAGATGATCACAAAATCTTTAGAGATGGTATTAAAATGGCACTTTCCGGTAAACCCAATCTAAAAATGCTTTGGGAAGCTGAAGATGGCAAGGATATGATGCATAAAATTGCCATCAAAAAACCCGAGGTGTTATTAATGGATATCAGGATGCCGGAAATGGATGGTATCAATGCAATCCAGCTTATTAGGAAAGAGTATGAAGACATCAAAATCATTGTGTTAACCATGTATGATGACCAACAGATGATTAGCAAGATGATGGAAATGGGAGCCAATGCGTATTTGACTAAAACCACCGACCCCGAAGAAATTTATGAGGCTATTCTAACTTGCATGAATGACGACTTTTACTTCAATGAACTCGTGAACAAAGCCGTAATGGGTAAATTGATGCAAAAAAAAGCCGTTAGGCAACAGTATGGAACCAATGCTCCCATAAGTTTCAACGAAAAAGAGATAAAAATTCTTCAACTGTTGGCAGAAGACAAAACCACGGAAGAAATATCAAAAATCATTTTTCTGAGCCCCCGTACCATAGAAACAATCAGGCAGGGAATGAAAACAAAAGTAAATGCCAAAACAATCGGTGGTCTCATCGTATATGGTCTTAGAAACAAGTTGATCGAGTAATATCATACTAATTTGGGGCCCTCTATTTCCTACTGCGAGACCTCTATATAGGCATTACACGAAATTGCAACGTAAATTCCCCATAACACTGCATGAGTAAATACACGCTATATTTTAATTTTGCATAATCACGCATTACAAATAGCGTTATCTATCGTAATCTTACTAATTAAAAAAAGCATTATTTTTGCGCCATTATATGAAAAAAGATCCATCAGAGCCAATAACAGTGATCATTGCAGACGATCATGTTTTATACAGAGCAGGCGTCAAAACTTCGTTGAGTGCAAAGAAAGATGTCAAGGTAATTGCAGAAGCAGATAATGGAATGCATTTATTAAATCTGATCCGATCTATACCAGTCGACGTGATTTTACTTGATATACAGATGCCCATCATGGACGGTATTGCAGCACTCCCTGAAATAAAAAAGATTAGCCCAGACACAAAAGTAATCATGCTCACTTTTATGGAAGACAATAGCATGATCACCAAATTAATGGAATTGGGAGCCAACAGTTACCTGGCAAAAACAAGCGACAGTGAAGTTATTTATGAAGCCATAAAAACCTGTTATAGCCATGAGTACTACTTTAATTCTATGACCAACAAGGCGCTGCTGACCAATCTTAAGCAAAAGAATATGCCTACCCCACAGCAATTGATGCCGCAGGAAGCCCAGCTTAATGAAAAGGAGACAACTATTCTCCGCCTCATGTGCGAAGAGAAAAGTACCAAAGAAATTGCGGACCTGGTGGAGCTAAGTCCCCGTACCGTAGAAGCCATCAGAGATAAACTAAAAGTAAAAACCGGTGCAAAAAGCACAGCAGGTCTTATAATGTATGCCGTGAAGCATAAGCTTATAGAGGAATTTTAAGTAAGGCATATTTTAATTTATTCCAAATTCCCCGCTAGCGGGGAATTTTTATTTGAACAGCTATGAAATTTTTAAACTACAACGGAAAATTTTACGAAGAAGGCACGCCTGTCATAACCGCAGACAGTAGGGCTTTGCGCTATGGTGATGGCATTTTTGAAACAATCAAGTTTAAAAATAAGGAATGCGTCCTGCTTGACGAGCATCTTAAAAGACTATGGTTGGGGCTCGACTTATTGCAGTTCGAAAAGCCCAAACTTTTCACCAAACAATTTTTGAGGGATGAGTTGAACAAGCTTCTCAAAAAAAACAAGGATACTGCTGCAAGGGTTAGAATAAATATCTTCAAAGGCAAGGGCGGTCTCTACGACGCAGAAAACCACCAGCCCAATTTTATTATTGAAACAATTCCTTTAAAGACTGATACAGCTAGCATAAATACAAACGGATTGCAGCTGTGTATCTATAGGGATTCGTTGAAAGCGGTAGACAACTTTAGCAATTTGAAACACAACAATTTTCTGCCTTATTTAATGGGCGCACAATATGCCAAGAAGCAAAAATGCAACGATGCCATAATATTAAACCATCACCTGCGAATTTGCGACACTACTATCGCCAATATTTTTATGGTAAAAGATGGTATAGTTTACACACCCGCTCTTGCAGAGGGATGCGTAGCTGGTGTTATGAGAAAATATTTACTTACCCATTTAGTACTGATGGTAAAAGAAGTGGTTGAATGTACCATAAGTGAAGAGATGTTGTTAACTGCTGATGAAGTTTTTCTCAGTAACGCTATTTATAACCTAAGATGGGTTGCTGGCATTAACGAAAAAACATACGGCAATAGCCTTACCCGTAGTATTTATGAAAAACTGGCACAAACAAAACCAGAGGTCTTTTGTTAGTTAAAGAATATGAATCAGCCTATCAATATTTTTTGGTTTAGAAGGGATCTGCGACTCTCCGATAATACTGCTCTTTATCATTCACTCACGAGCAACCTCCCTGTGCTCCCTATTTTTATATTTGACAAAAATATTTTAGACAAGCTTGAAAACAAAAAAGATGCCCGGGTAGCGTTTATACACGAAACGCTGTCTCAAATTCAAGAAGAATTGCTGGTCAAGGGAAGTTCTCTCAAAGTTATGTACGACACCCCCGTTGAAGCCTTCCAATATTTGGCCTCCCACTACAAAATAGAAAATGTATTTACCAACCACGATTACGAACCCTATGCAAAAAAAAGAGAAGAAGCCATTGCGGATTTATTTCATGAGAACGGCATCAATTTTTTAACTTTTAAAGACCAGGTGATTTTCGAAAAGTCTGAAGTAGCAAAAGACGACGGAAAACCTTACACTGTATTTACACCTTACAGCCGCAAATGGAAAGCACATTTTGAGGAAGCCGCTCCAACATCCTTACCATCAGAAAAATATCTGGACCAGTTTTTAAAAACAGCAGAATTAAAGATTCCATCACTTAAAGAGATGGGTTTCCAACAATGTGAAATTCATTTTCCCAAAAAAAAGGTAGCGACGGAATTGATAGAGCATTATGGGGAAGATAGAAATTTTCCGGGTGTAGAGGGAACCTCACGACTGGGTATACATTTTAGATTTGGTACCGTTAGCATTCGCAAAGCCGTGGCAAGAGCCTTGGATTTATCGCCAGCATTTTTAAACGAATTGATATGGCGTGACTTTTACCAGATGATTCTTTGGAACTTTCCAGACGTAGGAGACGGTAAGGCCTTCAAGCCAGCCTACGACCAAATAGAATGGCGCACAGATGAGGGCGAATTTGAAAAATGGTGCAATGGGCAAACAGGCTACCCCATTGTAGACGCAGGCATGCGCCAGCTCAACGCCACAGGTTTTATGCATAACAGGGTTCGAATGATAGTTGCATCGTTTCTATGTAAGCATCTTTTGATTGATTGGAGATTGGGCGAAGCCTACTTTGCAGAAAAGTTGCTTGACTTTGATTTGGCATCTAACAATGGTGGCTGGCAGTGGGCTGCAGGTAGCGGCTGCGATGCAGCACCCTATTTCCGTATTTTTAATCCTTACCTACAGACAGAAAAATTTGATCCGGATCATACCTATATCAAACAATGGGTTCCGGAATTTGGTAAAGACAATTACCCCCCACCAATAGTGGACCATGTGTTTGCAAGAAAACGATGCCTTGAAACCTACTCAAAGGCGCTTAAAGCCTCCTAAGGATTACCTTGTGCAGCTGCTGCAGCATTTGTATGGGCGTATACTTCCATCAATTTTGAAACAGCTTTGTGTCCTTGCTCTCCAAGATCTAATGAGTATTCATTTACATAAAGATCTATGTGTTTTCGCATCACAGTGTCATCCATTTCCTGCGCATGTAACTTCACATAATCGCTTATTGTTGGATAATTACTATAAGAAAACTCGATACTTTTCTTAATCAGGTCGCTAACTTTTTGCTGGGTGGCCTCTTCGAAACTCTTTTTCATTACAATACCTCCCAGCGGAATAGGAACGGCTGTTTGCTGCTCCCAATAATCTCCCAGGTCTGTAATTTTTGTGAGCCCCCTTTGCTCGTAGGTAAAGCGGTTTTCATGAATGATCACACCTAAGCCCTTTCCGCTGAGCACAAAATCTTCCACTTCGTCGTAGCGTACAAATAATTTGTTCCTGGCTTCCGGATATTTTAAAGAGAACAACATATGTGCGGTGGTATTTTCACCTGGTATGGCAATAAGTTGCTGATCTACATCTACTGATTCATTACCCGGCCCTGCAATCAGCAATGGCCCAACACCCATTCCCAGGGCACTGCCACTGTTTAGCAAGCTGTACTTACCCAACACCAGCGGAAATACCCCAAAACTAAGTTTCGTAATGTCCAGTTTACCTTCTATGGCCCACCGATTAAGGGTTTGCACATCTTCAAGCTTAGCCTCAAACTCAATACCCTCTGTATCAATTTTATTATTGATTAGCGCATCAAAAATAAAAGTATCGTTTGGGCAAGGTGAAAAACCGATAGTAAGTTTCATAAATTTATTTTAAGCCGAAAGTCCAAGACCTATTAATTAAGCCCTATTGCATCCTATACTGTATCAGCGTTTTCAGCTCATCGTTTAAATGCTGTATGGCCTCCTTCATTCTCCAATTATTTTTATCCCGATCTCCTACCCTGTTACTTATACTTCTCAATTGCAAAAAAGGAATTTTTTGCTGCAGGCAGGTGTAATGAAAAGCGGCTCCTTCCATAGATTCTATGGACGCATTAAATTTATTTTTATAAAGAGCTGTGAGGCTACTGTCATCACTCAGGCTGTTGACAGATATCGCAGCTACTTTTTTCAATTTATAATCAAAAAGTAATGGATGATCGTTCATTAGCCATCCATCCTGGTAGGGCCATTCGTTCTTATTCGCAAAGCCCATATCAAACAAAGTATTTAATTCACCTTTTTCAAAAACGCCAGCATCTGCAAATACGTCTTTTTGCACCAATACCGTTTCGCCGAGGGATAATTCATCAGAAAAACTACCAGCAATACCGGCCTGGATAACCAACTCATACTTCTTTTTTTGCAAGTGTGTTTGCAAATGGTAAAGACATGCATGACCACCCACTCCTGTTAATAAAGTATCGACGCCCGATTGCCTTGCAAGAAAGGGTGCTATTTCCAGTTCAGTAGCAGAAACCACGAGTATTTGCATACCGCAATTTCGAATATTAGCTTTACATTTCTCTCAATACTGTTTACATTTGCCAAAATTTTTGAATACCAATGGTATACATTACGAGGATAGAACATTTTAACGCAGCGCATAAATTATTCAACCCAACCTGGAGTAAGGAAAAAAACGAAGAGGTATTTGGTAAATGTGCCAATGAAAACTGGCATGGTCACAACTTTGAACTTTATATTACCATTAAGGGAACCCCCGACCCGGAAACCGGTTTTGTGTTTGATGTGAAGAAATTAAGCATCATTGTAAAAGACCATGTAATTGAAAAACTAGACCATAAGAACCTTAACGTAGATGTAGATTTTATGGAGGGACAAATATGTTCTATCGAAAACCTCGTTATTGCTATTTGGAACCAATTAATTCCACATCTCCCTGAAAGCATACAACTTCACAGCCTCAAGCTGTACGAAACCCCCCGCATCTTCACCGAGTATTTCGGAAATTAATACCACCCGCCTTCAAACAATTTGTATATTTATTTGTTTTTTAGTTCACATAAACAGCACACTTCTGTTTTTCAGAACGACTGACGATGAATATTTCTTTTAATACACTCAAGCTGGCGCATCCATGAACAATAAGGTATCGGTTTTTAGAAAAGAACATTTTAACGCTGCCCACCGGCTAAACAATCCGGTTTGGGACACCGCCCGCAATGCAGAGGTGTTTGGCAAATGTAACAACGCCAATTACCATGGGCATAATTATGAACTTATTATTAAACTCACAGGTACCCCTGATCCCGAAACTGGCTATGTGATGGATCTTAAAGTATTAAGCGACCTGGTAAAGGAGCAGGTGCTAAACAGATTTGATCATAAAAATTTGAATCTAGATTGTACCGAATTTGAAAATGTAAATCCTTCTGCAGAAAATATTGCAGTAGTAATTTATAACCTATTGAGAGTTGCTATAAAACCCGAACTCGACTTACAAGTGAGGCTTTACGAAACAGAAAGAAATTTTGTGGAATATCCTGCTTCTTAACAAATAAAAACAAAGATCGATGGCATATAAAAAAATTGAAACCTATGATGAAGATGTAACTGCATCATTGGTGGAACACTATAAAGGCACTATTACCTTGCTGGGAGAAGACGCAGAACGGGAGGGGCTTTTGAAAACACCAGAAAGAATTGCCAAAGCAATGCAGGTACTTACCCAAGGTTACCAGCAAGATGCAAAAGCGATATTAGAATCCGCAAAATTTCACGAAAAAGTGAGTGAAATGGTGATTGTGAAAGACATTGAACTATACAGCATGTGCGAGCATCACATGCTACCGTTTTACGGAAAAGCCCATGTGGCTTATATACCTAATGGGTACATAACCGGTCTTAGCAAAATAGCTCGGGTGGTAGATGTTTTCAGCCGTAGACTTCAGGTGCAGGAGCGGCTTACACACCAGATTCTAACAGCTATCAAAGAAACTTTGAATCCTCTCGGGGTGGCGGTAGTAATCGAAGCATCACATTTATGCATGATGATGAGGGGTGTGCAAAAACAGAATTCTGTAACCACAACATCAGCATTTTTTGGCCAGTTTGAAAAAGATGAGACTCGCTCGGAGTTTCTGAAACTTATAACCGCAAAATTGCACTAAGTAAATAACTCTAATATACCCCCAGGGAATAAATTCGTTTGTTCCCTTTTTTTGTGCCCTGCAATTTTAAAATAAAGTCTCCCCGTAAACCTCATAACAGTCAATAGGTAAGTTTTAATCTTTTATTTTTGTTTAAAACTGAATCTCATGAAACATGCATTTATATTCCCAGGGCAAGGTGCCCAGTTTAGCGGAATGGGCCAGACAATTTTCGACAGCAACGCTGCTACAAAACAGTTGTTTCACGAGGCGAATGAAATATTGGGTTTCAACATTTCGGAAGTAATGTTCAACGGCACAGAGGAGGCATTAAAAAAAACCAATGTAACACAGCCGGCCGTTTTCATTCATTCTGTTGCTGCATTTTTAAATATAGAAACTGTGCATCCAGATATGGTGGCGGGTCATTCACTGGGGGAGTTTTCTGCCTTGGTGGCTAATAAAACCCTTGACTTTGCAGACGCATTAAAACTGGTATCCGTTAGAGCAAAAGCCATGCAACGTGCCTGCGATTTAAACCCTTCTACCATGGCTGCAGTTTTAAACCTTGCCGATGAAAAAGTAGAAGAAATTTGTAAACAAGTACAGGAGGAAACCGGCGAAGTAGTGGTAGCCGCTAATTACAATTGCCCGGGCCAGCTGGTGATCAGCGGTTCTTTAAAAGGAATTGAAATAGCATGCGAGAGAATGAAAGAGGCTGGTGCCAAACGGGCATTGGTACTGCCCGTGGGAGGTGCTTTTCATTCGCCGTTAATGTTGCCTGCCAAAGAAGAACTGGAGGCCGCTATCAATAATACAAATTTTAAAAATCCCATTTGTCCTGTCTATCAAAATGTAGCAGCAAGTGCTATTACAGATCCTTCAATAATAAAACAAAATCTTATTGCGCAGCTAACCGGCCCGGTGAGATGGACGCAATGCGTGCAAGCGATGATAGCCGATGCTGCAACAAGGTTTACGGAGTGTGGCCCCGGCAAAGTGCTGCAGGGGCTTGTAGGAAAAATTAATAAGGAAATGGCAACCGATGGCGTAAGCTGATTTTTAATTAAAAAGGAAAAAGTGAAAAGTTATTGGAATAAGCGCTTGCGTCTTTCCGGTTGCATAGAATTTATTGCACGGAGACTGAATAATCAGATCTAATGTTGCTGCAAAAGACACTGTACAAACTTCT
>JBKJKD010000035.1:0-11765 GCA_046597635.1 Ferruginibacter sp.
CCTGCAGCAGGCACTATTACCAATGCAAACATTGCTGTAACAACGGCAAGCGGATTGGTGCAAGGGTTGTATCGTTTTCAATTAACGGTAACCGACAACGCTGGAGCTATAGCAAGAGATACCATGCAGGTAACTGTGAATGGCGCTGCCAACCAATTGCCCACCGCCAATGCTGGCCTGGATGCCAACATTACTTTGCCCACCAACAGCGCAAACCTCAATGGTTCGGGCACAGACCCTGACGGCACGATTGTTTCTTACAGCTGGATAAAGATTGCGGGTCCTGCAGCAGGCACTATTACCAATGCAAACATTGCTGTAACAACGGCAAGCGGATTGGTGCAAGGTGTATATCGTTTTCAGCTAACGGTAACCGACAACGCTGGAGCCATAGCAAGAGATTCCATGCAGCTAACTGTGAATGGAGCTCCCAACAATCAGGCACCTTCAGCCAATGCCGGTAATGATATCACAATATATTTACCGCAGGACAGCGTAAACCTTAATGGGGTTGGAACAGACGTTGACGGAACAATATCCGCATACTCTTGGAGAGTAATAAATCCCCAAGGCCAGTTTTCGTTTGACAATCCAAGTAGGCAGCAGACAATAATAAAGAATTTGCAACAGGGCGTTTATAAAATTGAATTTTCTGTTACAGATAATAATGGAGCAAAAGGCCTTGATACAATTTTACTAACAGTGGGGAGTAGCCGGCAAAGAATTGTATTTGAAAAAGTAAATGTATTTCCTAACCCTGTAAATAATATCGTGAATGTAGAAATAGAGAGCCCGGAAGTAAACCAGATTATTACAATAAACATTTACGATATCCGGGGAGCAAAGCTTTTACAAAAAATTATTTCATTAAACGGCAATTCAAAAGTGGAAGCCATCGATATGTCAGGTTTAGAAACGGGAACTTACATCTTGCAGGTAAATTATGCCAATACAAAACAAATTGTGAAGAAGGTAGTAAAAATGTAATGTTGGGTCTATATTTTAAAGGCTCTATAATATGCCTCAGTGGCTAAGCCAAGCATCATTTTATCTCCTGATGTATCTCCGTAGCAATAAATATTTTCATAGTCTGCCAGGTTAAATAATTCTTTAATCCGGCGGACTTTTTCATTTCCATTACAGTTTACCCCATCTAGTTCCCCGGTTATTTTATGATTGGCAGTTTTTAAACGGCTACAAATAAATTGCAGATTATTTTCTATACACCATGGTGCCACCCAGTTTTCTGCCGATGCAGAAACAATTACCACAGCTATGCCCTTTTCACGATGGTTTTTAATGGCAACCAGGGCTTGTGTTTTAATGATGGAAGGAAGTTTCTCTTTACAAAAATCGATACAGTACTTGTTAAAAATCTTAATGTCAGTATCCGCAAAAAAATAACCAAGCAATTTTTCCTTGGTTTTTTGTTTAGATACAATACGCATTTTCATGGCAATAAGCCAAGGTGAAAGGAGGAAAATTCCCATTAGGTAAGGTAAAGATCCGCTTTTGAACTTTGCCAGTTCCAGCATCGTATCCTTGCTGGTAATGGTACCATCAAAATCAAAAAATGCAATACTTTTTTGCAAATTGCTTTATTTAAAAATAGCGAAATCTTTCACATAAAGGATAAGGTAGAAACTAATGATCCACAAGAGGATCGTAATCTGTATAAACCTGTCTTTATATAAAATTTTTGTAGGCGATTGAGAATCCTGCATCACATAAATAAGTTGCAAATAGCGAAAGATGCCTGCCAAAACAAACAGGCAGGTATAGTACAAACGATAAGTTTGCAGTCGTGCTATTATTTCCGGAGAAGTAGTGTACATAAAGTAAGCTACAATGATTACAGCGCATACCAACGAAAGGGCAGTATTGATAAAGTCAAGGTTGTATCCTTTGACAGCTTTACGCATATCATTTCCCGAGGCAAGTTTGAGCAATACATCATCTCTTCTTTTTGCAATTGCCATAAATAATGCTAATAAGAATACCATGATGGTTAGCCATTCGCTCAGCCCAACTTTTGCTATCACGGCGCCAGCTTTTACACGCAATACAAAGCCGATGGAAATAATGATAATATCTAGGATGGGAATATTTTTTAGTCCGAACGAATACCCAAGGTTTAAAAGGAAATAGATTGCTAGCACAAATAAAAACTTGTCTCGTATAAACCAGGCAGCCGTAAAACCGGCTATCAAAAAAATAATTGCTATAAGAAGGCCGGTACTTTTTTTTACACTTCCCGAAGCCAGTGGCCTGTTTTTCTTGACCGGATGTATTTTATCATCTTCTATATCCCTGTAATCGTTAATGATATAGATGCTGCTAGCCACAAGGCTAAAACAAATGAAGCCTCCCAAGAGCTCGATAAGAACTTTAGTATCAAAAAGTAATCCTGCAAAAAAGATAGGGATAAACAAAAAAAGATTCTTTGCCCAATCCTTCGGCCTGATGAGTTGAATATAAGGTTTCATAACACTGATGTATAAAAATTAGGTTAGTTCCCCTGCTGCTTGTATTTCCTTTTCAATAAACCATAGCAACATTGGTAACATGATAATTATGAAAGGAACCATGAAAAGCCTGGTTTGATAAGCTACTACAGAAACGTAGTGTATAGCAAACCAAATGGGAACTATAAACAGGAACCATTTTCTTAGCAAGTGAGGAAAGCTTTTGAAGTTATACAGAATCAGCAGTGGTATAACTGCAAAAGTTCCTATAAGTTCCATAAAAGCTTTTATCCCAACAGCGCTCAACAGATTCAGTTTTAACATTGGCAGGCCTGCTGTTGCCTTCCATACCTGTTGGGGCCTGTAACCAAAATGGTTTCTAAGACCAATAAAAATCGCTATAAAAATGACATAAAGAACTGACGTGAATATCCAGGTTTTTACCGGGGGGAAGCCGATATTTTTTACATTAACTTTATTAAACTTGAATTTTGTAAAATCTGTTTGTGATATGAAATACAGGGCCGGAATTAGGATACCTGTTTCACGGTTGAATGCTGCAAGTAGAGTTATAGGAATAAGTATTATGGGATTTTTTTGGTACACGATCACATTAGCTGTCACAAGATAAAAAATAATGTCCATGTAAGTATTAAACGAAAGATCTGCCACTGTAACAGCATTTCCTAATGCTAGGGCGAGAAAGTTTAAACCAAAAAAAATGAGCCATTTACTTTTTACAAAAAACTGCCAGAGTCTCCAGGCCAGGTAGTAAATAAGAAGATGTTCCAAGAATCTGAAAAGAATAAAAATGATCATGTACTTTATTGCTCCCGCCGTTTGCATGAGTTTCACAAACTGATCAGTTTCATCGGTAGTGCCTGAAGTATTTTGAATTGAAAAATGAAATTTTTTTTCTATCGGATAAATCTTATCAACAGTCACATTGTATACCCACAAAATGGCTTCAATACTGTATGGACAGAGAATTCTGTATTGCCAGGGATTATAATATTCTGATCTGTTTTCTATTACTGCTTTATGTCTTTCGTAGGTAAGCAATCCATTGCTATAGTAAAAGTTCCTATAAATAGGATACACAGAAAGTATTGCAAAGCAAACACATAAAAATATGGTACCTATCCGATTATTTTTTTGCAACGATTGTGTAATGTGGGTATACATACATGGTCCGTTTTTCTTCTTCTATGATGTTAAGGCCGTTTTTTTTCAAAAGCGATTTGGCGTTTTCAAAACTTATTTCATTGCCTATTTCCCGGGCGAATATCAAGTCGTGCAGTTTATTAAAATAAACGAGTGGGGTTCCTCCGTTCATATCTTTTAAAACCAATCTTGCTCCAGGCTTTAAAGTATTTGCCAAGTCACGAATAAAATTTTGCTGATACTTTTTAGGAATATGATGTAAAACATCTATCAGGAAAATGATATCTAATTGTGAAAATTTAGCAGGAAAATGAATGCCATCGTATTCCTCAAAATGATACTGTTCATTTGGCAAGGTGCTGAATAAGCTTTGTGCATTTTCAATAAGCTTTTTACTAATCTCAATTCCAAATAGGTAAGACGGTTGGGCAAATTCTGTCAGTAATAAAAGGAACTGACCCGAACCGCATCCCACATCGCCAACTTTGTCTCCGGGTTTTACCATTTTAATGAGACTGATGAAAGGACAAATCAGAGAACGGTATTTAATTTTTAAACTATCTATAAAGCCGGCCCCTTTAAATTTTGTCTTCAAAAACCGAATGATAGCCTTGTTATTAATTGCTGTTTGCATTAATGATTGGTATAAGAGTTTGGTTGGGTTAAATATACTAAAGTAACAATATAACTAGTCTCAAACATACTTTGTTGTATTTATTCAGTTCCTATGAATTAGTGACCACAATTGCTTCGAGGCAATATAATTTAAATTTTTAAACTGCATTTGTCGCCTTCTTGGTTGAGAAAGCAAACTTATCCTTCAACCGTAAGAAAGGCTTCTCAAAAAAGCGGTAACTCAATATGCTTACGCCAACGGTTATCAGTAGTGCCATAATCGTCTCGAGGAACGTTACCTGCCATATATTGGTATTTAATTCTGCCTTCTTGGTTAAACCTAGTGTTAAAGAAATTATTATGAAGTGAAGGCAATAAAGTCCATAGGTTATCACACCCAGGCGAGTCGGCAGTTTTAAATTTTCCATTTTATAAAATGAACGGCGTGCATAACACTGTTCTAAAATAATCAGCAGCATAACCGATGAGATGATTAGTCTTTCCATTACTCTTAGAACATATGAAGACAATAACAATTCATCTCTAAATAAAAAAACAACTATAAATGCCGCATAAATCATGAGAATAGACCATCGTGGAAGTTGCTGTATTTTATTTTTAAATGAACCAGATTCCAGGATAAGCCAGGCACCCAGCCCTCCAAGTGCCATGTCTCCTATGCAGGATAGGGTGTGCATTTCATGCAAGATGGGCACATCGTTAAACGCCCTGAATACCAAGCTGCCCGATAAAATAAATAAAAGTGGAACCCAAAATCTTTTCACAGCAAAAAAACTTAAGATAACCGGCCAGGCGAGATAGAATTGTTCTTCTATAGCTACACTCCATAAAACTCCCAGGCCCTTAGCATCGGGCAAACCTTTTTGGATATAATCGAAATTGCTGATAAAACCAAGGTAATACCAAGGGTTGGCAGTTTCTGAAGGGACTCCGCCTGCAAGTATTTTAGTGAAGGGAAAAATAATGAAACCGTAAAACACACAAGCAAAGTAAAGCGGCCAGATTCTTAAAATACGCCTTATCCAGAAGTTGACAATATGAATATTATTGTTTGCTTTCTTTTCTTTTATTAGCAGATAAGTTATGAGAAAGCCACTGAGGACGAAGAAAAAATTAACGCCAAGAAACCCGTTGCCGAATAAAGTCACTTTAATAAAATGAAAAACAGCGTCACTTTTTATCGAAGGATCATCTGTCTCAAAACTGTGGAACAGAAATACAGATAAGAAGCAAAAAAAACGCAAACCATCAAGGTTTTCGAAATATAATTTGTTTGCAGTGGCTTTGTTGCTAACCATGAAATAAATATAAACTGTTTTACAATTAAATTATTTTGTTTTCGTAACTCTTTGGCCGCAATTTATTGCGAAGTAAAATGAATTTCCGGCATTATAACTTATTTGCTGTCATTTTTAAAAAGCCATTTTGCTTATTGTCGGTAGCTAAAAATTGATTAACCCGTTTGACCCTGGTTATTTTCTGGGCAGTTTTCAAGAGGTTGCGAAATGCTATAAGAGAATTTAATTTATTTTTGTTTCGGTTCTCTATGAAATAATGTGACAAGGTTTTTAAAGTCTTCAGCCGGAGTGATCTGATTATCACGACAAATCTTAAAAAACTTTTAACGTTAATTACATGTGGTTTCATATTTGTTACCCCTAAAGTAAATCTCCTCCGAAAAATTAAATGTTATTTAATCATTTTTATAATTTTAAAAACAACCACATGAAACATCTTTTACTGTACAACTATGCAATGGCTCGTCGTTTGGCATATTTTCTTCCCCTTCTTTTGTTCGGTTTTTTACTTACCACTTCCAGTGTTATAAAAGCCCAGTCTGGCAGATCGCTAAATTTTGATGGCATCAATGACTTTGTAACAGTTCCTACTCAAATCACAGGCGATTATACAAAGGAAGTTTGGATAAATGCCTCTTCTACGGCAGGTTTTCCCAATATCCTGAGTGGTACGGGAACTGCATTGTTCATCAATAATGGTCAATTAGCGGCTGGGCATTCTAACGGAGGGTTCACTCAATTGTTAGATGCCGCTACCCTCACCAGCAATACCTGGTATCACGTGGCAGTGAGTTACAATGCAACTACAGGTAGTATGAAACTGTACAAAGATGGAGTACTGGTAGCCAGTGCTGCTGCGGTGCCTGGCTACACGGAGCCGGCCCTAAATTTATCTCTCTTTGCCGGCAGCAATTACTTTAATGGTTTTATTGACGAAGTAAGAATTTGGAATACTGAAAGATCTTTAGCCCAATTGGTAAGCAGTAAAGATTGTGAGTTAACAGGTGATGAGCCAGGCTTAATGGTTTATTATAATTTTAACCAGGGAACAGCTGGCGGCACAAATACAAGCGAAACCTCTCTTTTAGACTTTGCGGATGATTGTGTTAGATCTAATGGAACTTTAAACAACTTCGCCCTTTCCGGGAGCTCCTCAAATTGGGTAGCTGCCTCCCCAACTCTTATGGGAACCTGCAGCAACTCCTTCGCAAATATTAATTTATCAGGGAATCAAAATTGTATTTCGGATGGCGATCAGACTCCCTCACTTACAGATAATACGAATTTTGGTGCCTTAGGTGTAAAACCAGTGGTGAAAGAATTTGTCATCAAAAACACTGGCTCTGCTGTGTTAAACATAGGCGCTGTGACGATCACGGGAACTGATGCCAGCAACTTTACCTTGGTAACGATGCCTGCGGCAGTAATCAATGCGGGGGATTCCACTTCGTTTAAAATTAGTTTTGCTCCTGGCGGTGGAATGGGTGTAAAGAACGCAACCGTGACCATTAATAATGATGATCAAGACGAAGCCATTTTCAATTTCGATATCACCGGTAATTTTGCGGGTCAGGGCATGGCGCTTAATTTTGATGGTGTCGGCGACAGGGTAGACCTGCCACTTGCCCTAAGTGGTAGTTATACAAAAGAAGCCTGGATTAATGCCCAGAATGTAGCTAATTTTCCAAACCTCATTACTGGCAACAGCACTAATGGAACGGCTCTGTTCATAGCAAACGGTCGTTTATCTGCAGGCCATGGTCCTGCTTTCACCCAGGCGCAAGACCCGGCTTTGCTTGCAGCCGGCACATGGTATCATGTAGCAGTAACTTTTGATGCTTCTACCCAGGAGATGAGGCTATACAAGGACGCTGTATTAGTAAATACGGCAACGATGGTCCCTTCGTACAATGAGACCTTTCTTCAACTCGGTGCTTTCCAAGGTGCAAACTTCTTTAATGGCACGATGGACGAAGTGCGTATTTGGAGCACTGTAAGAACCCAGGGAGAATTACTTGACAACAAAGACTGTGCGTTGAGTGGTTCAGAACCTTCGCTGCTGGCCTATTACAATTTTAACACAGGTGTAGCTGGAGCAAATAATTCGGGTGATACTATCCTAAATGACTTACATGGCTTCTGTCCCATTAATGGCAAACTTGTAAACTTTGCTTTAACTGGAACGGTGTCTAACTGGGTGGCACCTGGTGCCCCAATTTCAGGCTCTTGCACAGTTCAAGTCCCTAACATTTCTACAGCCGGTAACTCAATTTGTATTATTACTGGTGATATCACGCCATCTTTTGCAGATTCTACCGATTTCGGCACCATTACAACTGGTACCAGCATAGACAAAACTTATGTGATAACCAATAATGGAGGAGCCGATTTAAACATCAGCTCTATAACGCTTTCGGGTGCAGATGCAGGTTCTTTCAGCATCATTTCGGCAGGCGACGCAGTTGTTTTGCCAGGGTTTAGCACTACCGTTACCGTGCGATTTAGTCCGTTAACCCCCGGCCAGAAAAATGCCACTATAAATATAACTAATAATGACGCTGACGAAGCGGTTTACAATTTTGCCATTACCGGCAATGCAGTAGGTGTCTTGCCAGTAACCCTTGTTTATTTTAGAGCAGCTAATACAGGTAAAACAGGCCTGCTAACATGGGAAACTGCTCAGGAAATTAAAAGTCTTGGATTTGAAATCCAACGCTCACAACCAGGCAACGCAATTTGGGAAACCATTGGTTTTGTGAGATCAACTAACCTTGCTGCAGGTAGCCGTTACAGCTTTACAGATTTAGCTCCTTTAAAAGGGAATAATGCTTACCGTTTAAAGCTGGCCGATGTGGATGGTAACTTCAGTTTGAGTAAAATTGAAATACTTAGTTTCAAGGGAGATATAAGCAATGTATACCTGTATCCCAATCCTGTACAGGATATTATGAAAATAGTACACAACGATAGCAAACTGTTGAATACTTACGCAACTATTCGCTCTGCTTCGGGAGCAAGCGTTAAAACTATATTGTTGAACAATTTTCAACAAAGTGTGGATATAAGTAATCTTACAAAAGGTATTTATTTCATTGGCTTTAGCAATGGCAAAGTATTACGTGTTGTAAAAAAATAAAGTAATCATACAACCTAAAAGATCCTTCCCCACGGAAGGATCTTTTTTTTGTCCTAATATTTTATTTTTATAAAGAAACCAGAAAGGTTAACTTTAGAAATATAAGAAACTGTGGCTTTTCGCCGTTGAGTAAAAATATTTTATCACCGAAAAT
This sequence comes from Ferruginibacter sp., assembly GCA_046597635.1. Taxonomy (GTDB): domain Bacteria; phylum Bacteroidota; class Bacteroidia; order Chitinophagales; family Chitinophagaceae; genus Ferruginibacter. Next base: position 8,854 of record JBKJKD010000035.1, read on the forward strand.
CTTTAGATATGTTATCAGTTAAGGAAATATTAAAGAAAAAGAACAATGAGATTTTTGCTGCAACTTCGGAAACAACCGTGTATGACGCCATCAAACTGATGAGTGAGAAAAACATTGGGGCTTTACCGGTGATGGATGGAGAACATCTGAGTGGCATTTTTTCGGAGAGAGACTACGCCCGTAAAATTGTGCTTTTGAATCGTAAGTCACAAGAAACATTGGTAAAAGATATAATGACCGCCACAGTGATTACAGTAAACCCTTCAGATTCCATTGATGACTGCATGGAGAAAATGAGTGCTAAAAGAATTCGCCATCTACCGGTTATGCAAGATGGTAAGCTGATAGGCATCATTTCTATAGGAGATGTAGTAACAGCTATTATAGAATCCCAAAAAGAAACTATCAGTCATTTGCAAAACTATATTGCACAGTAGACTCTTACGTATGGTATACATAGATTATCCATAAGTAACTTTATTTTATTAAGGTACATTTTCTAATTACCTTAACAGTACACACTACAGATTAGGCCTACATTTGCAGAGCACCCGGATATTCCGATCTACCTCTAAAAGTTACGATATACAACAACATCTACTCTAGTTATTCGTTTCTTATTTTTATTTACTTTAAACTATTTGAAGCATGAAGATATTCAGGGTTTACAGGCTATACATTGCTGCAGTTGTTTTAATGTTCTTTCTGGTACACACACCCTTTGGTATTACGGTATCTAACGGTATGGGTAAAAAGTTGATATTTATCCCCGTTGCTGTAACTGCAGTTACAGAGAATAAAGCAGCTGCATCATTACAGTTTATGTATGACAGCCTGCATTTGTCTTCCATCGGGTTGAGTGAGGAAGCATTTGATTATGCGATAAAAGGGTACAATTATTTAAAAGATAAAGGCCAACTGCAGAATGAGCGAATTCTTTCTATTATAGATTTTACTAAGCCCTCCTCCCAGAAAAGATTATTTATCCTTGACGTTAATAGTTACAAAGTTTTATTCAATACGTATGTGGCTCATGGGCAAAATACGGGGCAAGGATATGCTAGTCAGTTTTCCAATAAAGCGGAGAGTCATCAAAGTAGCCTTGGCTTTTATCTTACCACCGGAACCTACATGGGGAAAAATGGTTTTTCGATGAAGTTGAATGGGTTGGAGCATGGTTTCAATGACCAGGCAAACGAAAGAGCAATAGTGATGCATGGTGCCCCGTATGTAAGCGAAGAATTCATAAGGCACAGAGGATTTCTTGGCAGAAGCCATGGATGCCCCGCAGTATCGCAGCAATTAAATAAGCCAATAATAGAAAAAATTAAAAACGGCTCCTGCCTTTTTATTTACAGCGATAATAAAGCATATCTTAGTCGTTCCAGGATATTAAACGCCTGACTGTATCCCCCTTCTTACAAAAAAACCGTTCCTCCCTTCGATTTATCTCAGGGAGGATTTTTTTATAAACCCCTCCTCCAATTTGTTGTACGACTTTTATAACTTCACTTAAATTTTTTAAATGAGTCTAAGAGAAACATTGGGAGGTACTGGAGTAGCGGTAGTAACACCATTTACAACAGACCTTGCTGTAGATTATGAAGCATTGGCAAAACTGTTGAATTTCCTGATTGGGGATGGCGTTCAATATATCGTCACTATGGGCACTACTGGCGAAACTCCCGTACTTACAAGGGAAGAAAAGAAATCTATTATAGAATTTACATTTAAACATATTAGCGGGCGTGTACCCGTAGTGGTGGGTGTTGGAGGCAACTGCACAGAGGAGGTAATCAACGATCTGCAATATTTCCCGCTCGCCGATGCCGCAGCTGTATTAAGCGCCAGTCCTTACTACAACAAGCCCTCACAAGAAGGTTTGTATGAGCATTACAAAGCATTGGCTGCGGCTTCGCCTAAGCCTATTATTTTGTATAATGTTCCCGGTCGCACGGGAAAAAATATGACGGCCGAAACAACCCTGCGTCTTACAGCAGTAGATAATATAGCCGGTATCAAAGAGGCAAGCGGAGACATGGCCCAATGCATGGAAATACTCCGTGACAGGCCTGCAAATTTTTTGGTAGTAAGCGGCGATGATGCCCTTGCCTTACCTCAAATGGCATGCGGTATGGATGGTGTCATTAGCGTAGCAGCTAATTGTTTTCCGAAGCAATTCTCTGATATGGTCAATGCTTGCTTGCAAAATAATTATGCTGATGCAAAAAAGATAAATGATAGTCTGATAGCAGGATACGAGTTGTTGTTTGCAGAGAACAATCCTGCCGGAGCTAAAGCCTTTTTGTACGAACTGGGTATTATTCAAAACGCTGTCCGTTTACCCGTAGTTCCTCTTAGCATGACGTTGCACGATAAAGTGAAATCATATCTCAAATCTTTCAATTGAAATTATTTTCCACCAAGGAATTGCGTCATACTTGTTTCTCACTCCTTACATTTTTGTGTACGGTATTGCTGGCATTGCCAATATCCGCACAGTATAAGCTACAATTGGTGGTAACTAACAATGCATACGGCCACAGCAGCGAGGCGATTTATGTTGCAGGTAATTTTAATAACTGGAACCCGGGTAATAATAATTACAGGTTAGAGAAAAAAGAAGGTAAGCTTGTATTAGAATTAAAAAATTTAGCAGCTTCTGTTATTGAATTTAAATTTACAAGAGGTACCTGGGCTAATGTTGCTTCTTCAAATACTGGTGGCGATCTTCAAAATCATCTCGTAGTACTTAGCTCAGACACTACCCTCTATTTTGACATAAGTGCATGGAAGGATGACTTTGTGCCTGAAGAAAAAAAACATACTGCTTCGGCGAATGTAAGGGTAATTGACACTTCCTTTTACATGCCTCAATTGGGGCGCAATAGAAGGATTTCTATTTACTTACC